>NZ_LYTG01000102.1:0-40949 GCF_001816105.1 Exiguobacterium sp. SH31 | reverse complement strand
GGACTTTTTACTTCACAAAGTGTAACATGTGTGATATCGAAATATACTCTATGTAGAAAGGGCGTGACGCTTACGATACCTTTATGGAAAAAGAACTTGATCATCGTTTGGATCGGCAGCTTCTTGACGGCCGCCTCGATGAGCCTCGTCTTGCCGTTCCTGCCCTTATTTATCGAAGAGCTCGGCGTGACCAACCCTGACCACGTCGTCACCTGGTCCGCCGTCGCTTTCGGCGCCACTTTCCTCGTGGCCGCCATCGTCTCCCCGCTTTGGGGCCGACTCGCTGACCAGAAAGGGCGCAAGCTCATGTTGATTCGGGCGAGCCTCGGAATGGCCGTCGTCATGTTCTTGATCGGCTTCGTGCAAGACGTTTATCAACTCGTCGGTTTACGACTCATCATGGGTGCCGTCTCCGGATTCATCTCGGCCGGCATCACTCTCGTCATCTCACAGACACCAAAAGAGAAAAGCGGCTGGGCGCTCGGCACGTTGTCGACCGGTGGCATCACCGGCGGACTCCTCGGTCCATTGATCGGTGGATTGCTCGCAGACTGGATTGGGCTTCGACCCGTTTTTCTCTTTACCGGCAGCGCACTCTTCGTCACGTTTTTAATCACACTCTTGTTCGTGAAAGAAGATTTCGTCCCGGTGGCGCGCGAGCGACTTGATTCGACAAAGTCGATCATTGCCTCGCTCCGTCATCCTCAACTCGTCTTCAGCTTGTTTTTGACGACGTTTTTAATACAGTTTTCAACGCAGTCAATCGGACCACTGTTGACACTGTACGTCCGTGAACTGAACCCGTACACGACTTCCCTCGCGTTCATCGCGGGGATCGTCGCTTCAGCACCGGGGGTGGCCGCCCTCCTGTCCGCGCAACATCTCGGACGGCTGTCAGACCGGCACGGTCCGGAACGGATTTTGTTTTGGGCGCTCATCGTTTACACTGCGTTCTTGATTCCTCAGGCGTTCGTGACGTCGACGACGCAACTCGTCATGTTGCGCTTCGGCCTCGGTTTCGCGACCGCGGCACTCATGCCGTCGGTGCAGTCGCTGCTAAGGAAACATACACCGAGTCACGCGACAGGACGGATTTTTTCTTACAACCAGTCGGCCCAGTTCATGGGCAACCTGCTCGGACCGTTGTTCGGCTCACAAATCGTCGCCCACTTCGGCTTCTCCGCGCTCTTCATCGTGACCGGTTTGATCATGTTGACGAACGCGTTGCTTGAGAAAGCGAACGTCCAAGTTTTGCTCCACCCAAACACAAAATAGACGTCGAGCTTACGCTCGGCGTCTATTTCTATAGCAAATCGGCCGCCAACCGGGCGAGCGACGAGCGTTCGCCTTTGATGAGTTGGACGTGACCGAATACGTTTTGCCCTTTGAACCGCTCGACGGCGTACGAGAGTCCGTTCGAATATTCATCTAAATACGGATGATCGATCTGATATGGATCGCCGACGAGAACGATCTTCGAATTCTCCCCGACCCGGGTCAAAATCGTCTTAATCTCGTGCTTCGTCAAGTTCTGCGCTTCATCGATGATGATGAACTGATCCGGCATACTTCGCCCCCGAATATATGTGAGCGCCTCGAGCTGAATCGATTTGATGCCGGCGAGGATATTTCCGAGCTCGTCTTTCGAGTTGGCATTAAACAAGAATTCAAGATTGTCATAGATCGGCTGCATCCACGGACGAAGCTTATCTTCCATCTCACCCGGCAAGTATCCGATGTCGTTGCCCATCGGCACGACCGGACGCGCCACGACGAGCTTGTTAAAGCGACGTTCGTCCTCGACGAGGGCAAGCCCCGCCGCGAGAGCGAGGAGCGTCTTCCCGGTCCCGGCTTTCCCGAGGAGCGTCACGAACGGAACATCGTCACGAAGCAGTAAATCGAGCGCCATTCGTTGTTGCACGTTCCGCGGATGAATGCCCCAGACGTGCTCGGCGTCGAGCGATAACGGTCGAACGATCGGTTGTAACGGATCGACGACCGCGAGTGCGCTCGCTTTCGAAACGTTACTCTTTAAGATGACAAATGAGTTCGGGTACAGTTGGTTTTTTGAAAAAGCCGACGTCGGTAGCTGGCGAACTTGATAGAATTCATCAATTATCGCCTGATCGACCTCGATTTCTCGATAGCCGGCGTACAGATTCGTCGTGTCGACGATATGGTCTGTCAAATAATCTTCGGCTTCGATGCCGATTGCGTCCGCTTTGACACGGACCAGTATATCTTTTGAGACGACGACGACTTTCCGGTTGTGATCATGCTCATACTGTTTCATCAAGCCGAGTGCGACCGTCAAAATCCGGTTGTCATTCGTCATGACGTCAAACGGGAAGTCGACTGTATGTTCATGGCCGATTTCAACAAAGAGATGGCCGCCATTCTCGAGCGGCACCCCGTCATGAAGTTTGCCGGTCGATCGGAGCTGGTCAAGCACACGCGCCGTTTCTCGGGCGTTACGGCCAAGCTCGTCCATGTTTCGTTTTTTTCCATCGAGTTCTTCTAGGACGATGGCCGGGATGACGACGTCATGCTCATCGAATTGAAAGAGTGAGAGTGGGTCGTGTAGAAGTACGTTCGTATCGAGCACATACGTTTTTTTCATAAAGTTTGCCGCCCCTCGAAAATTGTTGGTGTTCAAGAGTTCAAGCTTTCCTTCACTTCTCGGTCCAATTTTTCCGCCGCTTCGATATCGTACGTCTTGACGATGTCCGGTTGCCCGAACGTCGCCCCGTAAAAGGAGATGTTGCGGACTTCTTCGACCGAACCTTTAAAAAAGCGAAGGTGCAGTCCAGGTTTCACAGTCGGTTCAAATTCATGGACGTGCGAGAGCGTCACACTGTAAGCGAGACCGTCCTCTAAAAAGATGAGCCCCGCCGTCTTTTCGCTTGTCAACAGCGTAATCAGATGCGAGTTTTTTGTCAGGGCAAATCGGACTGTCTGTCGATCGGTCGCCTGCACCCAACTGATGGCGTGGGTGGTCGGCCACCGCTTCGCTTCATCAAACGCGACGAGAAACGTCAACGGCATCTCGTTTAACGTTTCTTGTTGCGCCCGGGAAAGTTCGAACGTTGCTTTACTCGCCATGCACTCCCCTCCTTCTTAAACGGGTATATGAAATGGATTCGCCCTTAATGACTTCTTTCCCTGCTTTTCTATCTGGAAATCATGCTATAATCAACGGAGAGGAAGGTGAGACCATGCGCGTAAAGTGCTCTCTTTGTGATAAAGTCGATACGATTGATTCGTGGTCGTTCGAAGCGAAACGACTTCGCAATAAACCTGCTAAAACTTACATGTGCCAAGAGTGTCATGCACGCATTACGGAACGAACGGCTGAGCGTGCGGCAACAGGCCAATTCCACCTATATCCATCGTTTCGCCAAAAGCGAAGATGGTAACAAAAATGGACGTCCCGTCAACGGGGCGTCCATTTTTTAGGTTGGTTCATTGACTTGGTCTTGACGGCGGTTCCACCAGAGGCGGCCCCGATAAATGGCTAGGACGACCGCCATGACAACCAATACTTCCGGGATCGGCCACGTGAAGAAGACGAGCGCCATCGTCCCCGCTCCGAGCGCGAGAATGATGTAGACGATGAGCGCTTTCCACCACGCGAGTTGTTTGGCAAAACCTAATTTAAAGACGAGCAACGTCAATAAGATGACCGTGATGATCAAGGCGTTAAAGCCGACCGAAAAGTCGTCCGCGTCACTGCCGACACCTAATAGCGAGGCGATCCACGGAACGTCGATTTGGGTAATGTCCATCGTTTGAGAAGCTTTCAAGGCAAATAATCCCCCTTTGTTTCCTACACGTCTATTCTACACGAATCAAAATAAAAGGGAACGCCTCGGCGCTCCCTTTTCTACTTATTCTTTACCAAGTTTACGACGCTTGTCAGCTTTTTCACGTTCGTTCTTGTTCAAGACCTTTTTACGGAGTCGAATCGAGAGCGGTGTGATTTCGCAGTACTCGTCATCGTTCAAGAACGTAAGCGACTCTTCAAGCGAGAAGACGCGCGGACGTTTCAAGACTTGTGTCGAGTCTTTCGATGATGCACGCATGTTCGTCAACTGTTTCCCTTTGACGGCGTTGATCGCGAGATCGACGTCACGGTTACATTCACCGATGATCATGCCTTCGTATACATCTGTACCTGGTTCGATGAAGATCGTCCCACGGTCTTCGAGTGCACCGATTGAGTAAGCCGTTGACTTACCAGCTTCGATACAAACCATGACACCGCTGCGGCGACCGCCGATGTCAGCAGGAATGAACGGACGATACTCTTCGAACGTATGGTTCAAGATTCCGTATCCGCGTGTCGCCGATAAGAACTCGTTACGATATCCGATGAGACCACGTGAAGGAACGATAAATTCCATACGAGTTTGACCGTTATCGTTCGTGTTCATGTTCGCGAGTTCACCTTTACGGAGACCGATCGATTCCATGACTGAACCTGTGTACTCTTCCGGTACGTCGATGATGACGCGCTCGAAAGGCTCAATTTTCGTACCGTCTTCAGCTGTACGGATGATAACTTGTGGTTTCGAAACTTGGATCTCGTACCCTTCGCGACGCATGTTCTCGATCAAGATACCGAGGTGAAGTTCACCGCGTCCTGATACGACCCATTGGTCAGGCGAGTCTGTGTTTTCGACACGGAGCGAAACGTCCGTCTCAAGTTGTTTCATCAAACGCTCTTCGATTTTACGCGCTGTCACGAAATCGCCTTCGCGTCCTGCAAATGGAGAGTTGTTCGTCATGAAACGCATTTGAAGCGTTGGCTCATCGATGCGAAGAAGCGTAAGCGGCTCTTCTTTACCGACCGGTGTGACCGTTTCACCGACGTTGATGTCTTCCATCCCGGCGATGGCGATCAAGTCACCAGCTTTAGCTTCTTCGATTTCAACACGTTTGAGTCCGAAGTAACCGAATAGCTTCGTGACGCGAAGTTGTTTGATCGATCCGTCCGTTTTGCAAAGTGAGACTTGGTCTCCGACTTTGATTTTCCCACGGAAGACGCGACCGACTCCGATACGACCAAGGTAGTTATCGTAGTCGAGCATCGTGACTTGGAACTGAAGCGGCTCATCCGAGTTGTCGATTGGTGCCGGTGTGTTCTCAAGAATCGTATCGAGTACGTGCGTGATTGTATCTTCTTGCTTCTCAGGATCAGGATCGAACGAACTTGAACCGCTGACTGCAGACGTATAGACGACAGGGAATTCAAGTTGATCTTCATCTGCTCCGAGGTCGATCAACAAGTCTACGACTTCATCGACGACGTCGAGCGGACGGACCATCGCTTTGTCGATTTTGTTGACGACAACGATTGGGCGAAGTCCTTGGTCAAGTGCTTTCTTCAATACAAAGCGTGTTTGTGGCATACAGCCCTCACGTGCATCGACAACAAGAATAACGCCATCAACCATACGCATGATCCGCTCAACTTCACCACCGAAGTCGGCGTGTCCTGGCGTATCTACGATGTTGATGCGAGTATCTTTATAATCGATTGCCGTGTTTTTAGCGAGGATTGTGATCCCGCGCTCACGTTCGATATCGTTCGAGTCCATGGCGCGCTCTGCTACCATTTCGTTTGTCCGGAAAGTACCAGACTGTTTCAATAGTTCATCGACTAACGTTGTTTTACCATGGTCAACGTGGGCGATGATGGCTACGTTACGGAGGTTAGTTCTTAAATTCATGTAGTTATTCCTCTCTTATTTGAAAAGTTTCAACTTTGTATTCAACTTAAAGAGTATAGCACAGGTGCTACCACCTTTGTCACGTTATATAGTCTGTTACCGTTTCCAATTGCGCTGATTTTGCTTACAATGGGATAGAGCCAAGAAAAAAAGGGGGAATCTCGATGCAACTCATGTTCGTCTTGATCGCAATCGCCGTCGTCGCCGGTTTTGTCGGTATCGGCATCGGTGTCGCCGAAGCGAGTACCGCCATCATCGTTGGCAGTCTCGCGTTGAGCGCGGTCGCTACATTCTTCGGCATCAACTTGCGCCGCCGTGTCCTAGCAGACCGGCGTCCATAACGAACAGGCCCGAGGCGAGCGCCTTGGGCCTTGTTTTATAGTTCTCGCGTCAAGCAGATGCGGTCTCGCAACACGAGGCCGTCTTCTTCGATCGCCTCGTAGCCATGGTTCGAAAAATAATCGCGTTCGACAGAAGCAAAACGGAATCCGGCTTGTTGATAGAAGCGTAACTGGACGATGCTTGAGTTGCCCGTGCAGACGAGCAGTTCGCTCGCACTTCCGCTAGCCGCCCGACGGATGGCGTCTTGGAGCATCCGTTGCCCGATCGTTTGGTTTTGACGATCCGGTTTGACGGCGATGTTGACGAGTTCGACCGATTCCGCACTGCGACGGACGAGCATATACGCCCCGACGAGTTCCCCGCCGAGTAAAGCCTCAAATGTCGTGCCCTGTGCGTATTGCGCTTGCACCATCGCCTCGTTCGGATTCGCCAAGACGAGCAAATCACGCACACGGTCGTACGTTTTGTTCGGTTCGATCGCAAGGTCTGGCCTCACTTCAGGCGTCACGTTTTTGGCGATGACGTAATGTTTGATGACGTCCTTGACGAACGTCTCGCTCCCGCCGAGGACCGATGTCTTCCCTTTATAGCTGACGGGTTCACCGTATAAAGAGACGACGCGGCCCCCGACTTCTTCGACGAGTAGTTTTCCGGCCGCGTAGTCCCACGGCATATTGCGCATCGTGATATAGCCATCGACCCTTCCGGCCGCAACCCAAGCCAGTTCGAGTGAGGCGGCCCCGTGCGCTCGTGTCCCGACAGCGTCACGGACGATCGGTGCCAACACTTCCGGTGCAATCTGTTGGTTCGGAGTCACCCACGTCGCATTCATACTCAAAAATGCGTCACGGACGTGATGTTCATGAAGCTGCGGCAACTTCCGTCCGTTGAGCGTCGCCCCATAACCACGCCGTGCAACGAACAGCTCGTCAGCCATCACATCATAGACGAATCCATACTCGACGACCTCATCGACCATAATCGCAATCGAGATGGCGAACATCCGTTTTTGATGAATAAAATTGAGCGTCCCGTCAATCGGATCGACAAACCAAACCGTCCCTGTCAACTTGTCAGGCTGTGTCGAGATGCCTTCTTCTCCGACAATCTGATGCTCCGGATACGCCGCTCGGATACGGTCGACAATCAGTTGTTCGACCGCTCGATCGATTTCAGTGACCAAGTCCCCTTTACCTGTCTTCCGCTCGATCCGATAACTTTCATCGATTTGTTGACGGATATATTCCCCTGCTTGTTTGATTAGATCAATCGCAAACCATTCCAACATATTTATCACCTCTCTATGTATTATAGCAAACAAAAACCAGCATTCGCGTGGAATACTGGTTGAATGAGAGGTTGTGGGTCAGGCTTCGAGACGCAAAAGTTCTTGGCGGTACTTCTCTAACCGATGCTTGCTAGCCTGGACAGTGGCATCGTCTTGTGACGCCATTGCATCGAAGAGTGTTGCCAATTCATAATCAATCTCTAGGCGCAGCACCGGAATCCGTTTTTCTGCGTCTTTTCTTTTGAATGCCTCAATCACTTGTTTCATGAGATGCCACACTCCTTTTTGTTGGGCTACAAGTTACGGTTTAGTAAGTTGAATTGAGTATATCAGATGAGATTCAAAAAAGAAGAAAATTGTCTGACTATTTTGAATTTTTTATCTTAGTGGATATATTCCCACTTCAACCGGTCCTAAACCTTAAATAACCTTTAGTGATATGTACCCTATTTCTTAAGGTACTAACTAAAAAAAGCAGCAACCGACAGATTCGTCGGTTCCTGCAATTCATTTGTTACAACCTGATAATCTTAGTATTTGATTTCAAGGCCGCTTGGACCGTACGATAGGTAGAGTATCCGGTCTGCTCATCGTGGACAGCGCTCAGTTGCTTCTCTTCTGACTTTGATGTCACGATTTGTTTGAACGACCGATACGTTGCTAAAAATTCTTCCCGATCGACGCCGCCTTCGTTGGCGAGTGCGACTTGATTATAGAACTCGACGACTTCGATCAGTTCTTCTGTCGTCCAGTCCGGATTGATTGGATAGTTGATTTGCATATTCTTCACCTCGACAACCATTGTATCAACAAAAAAAACTATTGCAAGTTGACTTGGAAATCTCTATAGTTTTTTTGTTGCATCGTTTTTCTGCATAGCAGACCAATCATTCATCGGGTAAAGAAACTTAGTATACGTAAACGACCGATCCCATACAAACGCTGACTTCAAGGAGGGCTTACTATTGAAAATTAAAGGGTCTACACAGCTCGACACGCCGCTATTTGAGACGTTGCTCAAACACGTCAACACAAATCCGATTGCGTTCCATATTCCTGGTCATAAAGGCGGAAAAGGAATGGATCCCGAATTTCGTGACTTCATCGGCGAAAACGCTTTAAAAATCGATTTGATCAACATCGCTCCACTTGATGACTTGCATCATCCGAAAGCTTCGATTGCTGAAGCCGAGCGTCTCGCTGCTGAAGCGTTCCGTGCTGACGAGACATTTTTCTCGGTCCAAGGCACATCGAGCGCCATCATGGCGATGATCATGGGCGTCGTCGGGCCGAACGAAAAAATTATCGTCCCGCGTAACGTGCATAAATCCGTCATGTCAGCGCTCGTCTTGACCGGAGCCCATCCTGTATTCATTCATCCTGAATATGATGAAACGTACGGGATCGCACACGGCATCACGGCAAGCGCTGTCGAGCGCGCGCTCGAGCTGCATCCTGACACGAAAGCCGTCCTCGTCATCAACCCGACGTACTTCGGTGTCGCTGGTGACCTCGAACGTATCGTCGCCGTTGCTCACGCTCAGGACGTCCCTGTACTCGTTGACGAAGCGCACGGTGTCCACTTGCCATTCCACGACGAGCTCCCTCTGTCGGCGATGCAAGCGGGCGCAGACGTCGCTGCGACGAGCGTGCATAAGCTCGGTGGCTCGATGACAGGTAGCTCGATTTTGAACGTACGCCGCGGTCTTGTCTCTCCAGAGCGGATCCACGCGATGCTCTCGATGATTACGACGACGTCGACGTCTTACCTACTTCTCGCCTCGCTCGACGCAGCCCGGCGCCAATTGGCGACAAAAGGTGAGGCCATGAACGAACGCGCCCTCACGCTCGCACGAATGGCACGCGTCGCCATCAACAACATGCCGCATTTATCGGTCTACGGCCACTCTGAGCTCCATTCTGAGTCGACGTACGCCTTAGATGAGACGAAAGTACTCGTATCGGTTCGTGAGCTTGGAATTACCGGATTTGAAATCGAGAAATATTTGCGCGAACATCACCGCATCGAAGTCGAGATGTCCGACTTATTGAACGTCCTCTTCATCGTGACGAGTGCCGACGATGAGTCGACGATTCAAGCACTTGTCGATGCGATGCACGATGTCGTATCGGTGTATAAGCAGTCTGGGAACGATTCTTTATCGATCATGCTCCCCGAGATCCCACCACTCGCGCTCAGCCCACGCGACGCGTTCTACGAAGAGACGGAAACGATTCCGCTCGAGAACGCTGTCGGACGAATTTCGGCTGAGTTCATCATGGTGTATCCACCAGGGATTCCGATCATCATTCCAGGAGAATTGATCACGGCGTCCACTCTCGAATACATCACGGCCAACATCGAAGCCGGCTTACCGGTCCAAGGCCTTGAAGACGAGTCGCTGCAAATGATTAAAGTTATCCAACAAACGAAAGCAATCCGCTAAACGAAAGCGAGCCGGTCAATTTGACCGGCTCGCTTTCGTACCATCAGAAGAAAAGATGCTTATGATGATCGAATTGCTTCCCCTACTATTCATTATAAGAAAACGCTTACATTTTTTCAAGAGGTGACTCTGAAGTTTTTTCGTCTTTTGTCCCTTCCTCGAGACAAAGACGCAAAAATTCAGCCACATGGTCCGTGTCGTACAAATTGATTCCAAGCATCGGGTAAAGCTGCCTTGGTTCTTCGAGCGCATGCATATCGAGAAGGGCTGACTGTCCGGTCTGCATGCAGACCACGAGTACTTTCCCCATGAACTGGTGCGTGTAGACAAATCCGAAATCATAACGAGACGTCTCGGTTTCAATGCCCGTAAAACGAACGCGGCTCGTCTCGGAAACGGTATATAATAACTCTTCATCAAACGCCATGATTATTCCCTCCTTTCTGACTTCATAAGTTATTTTCCTTTATACTGAACTTATGAAACCTAGGGAGGACGATGCATGCAGATTAGAAAAGCAAACGCACGGGACGAAGCGGCACTATTGAAACTCATGCAAGCGCTCTGGCCCGACGCCCCGTTGATCGAGTTGACGGCAGAACTACGGCTCGGATTGCGTTCCGGCAAGATGCATTATTTTTTGGCGACCGACAACACGGCGGTCGGATTTTGCCAGCTCAGCTTCAGGCACGACTACGTCCCCGGCGCCACCTCTTCCCCGACCGCGTTCTTAGAAGGCATATACGTTGACGCGTCCTTACGTGAACAGGGCGTTGCGACCCGGCTCGTCGAGGCTGCCGCATCATATGCTCGCTCAAAAGGCTGTGATGAACTCGCCTCCGATACGGAGATTGACAATAATGGTAGTCAACATTTCCATGAACGAATCGGTTTTCAAGAAGTCGAGCGCACGGTTCACTACATGAAAAAACTCTCTCGCGAGTAGCGAGAGAGTTTTTGTGTTACTTGACGACGTGGATTGGCATACCCATTGCGATTTCTGCCGCTTCCATTGCCATCTCACCGAGTGATGGGTGAGCGTGGATTGTAAGCGCGATATCTTCAGCTGTCATGCCTGCTTCGATGGCGAGACCAAGCTCGGCAATCATATCAGAAGCGCCTGTACCCGCGATTTGAGCACCGATCAAAAGACCGTCCTCTTTACGCGTGATGAGCTTCATGAAGCCGTCTGGCTCGTCGAGAGCGAGGGCACGACCGTTCGCTGCGAATGGGAATTTCGATACTGTGAAATCGAGTCCTTCTTCTTTAGCGAGCGGTTCTGTGTAACCGACTGTCGCAAGTTCAGGGTCAGTGAAGACGACCGCTGGGATTGCTGAGTAGTCGAGGTAAGCCGGCTTACCTGCAGCTGCCTCCGCTGCAACTTTTGCTTCGTAAGAAGCTTTGTGTGCGAGCGGTGGTCCTGGTACGATGTCCCCGATTGCATAAATGTTTTCGTTCGACGTCTTGCACTGGTCGTCGATCTCGATGATGCCGCGGTCGCTGATTTTAACTTCAGCATTCTCGAGGCCGATGTCGCCAGTGTTCGGACGGCGTCCGACTGTGACGAGGACGTAGTCCGCTTCAACAGTCTGTTCTTCGCCGTTCACTTCAAACTTCACGATAACGCCATCTTCCGTTTCCTCGACACCTTTTGCAAGAGCGTTCGTGTGAATCGTGACGTTGCCTTTTTGTTTGAGTTTCTTTTTGACGATTTGCGTCATTTGTGGCTCGAAGCCAGACAAGATGTCGCTTGCGCCTTCAACGACTACGACTTCAGTATCGAAGTTCGCATACGCTGTCCCAAGTTCCATTCCGATGTAGCCGCCACCGATGACGACGAGCTTTTTCGGAACTTCTGGAAGAGCCAATGCGCCAGTTGAAGAAAGAACGCGTTTTGACCATTTGAACGATGGAATCTCGATTGGTGTCGAACCAGTCGCGATAATCGCTTTCTTGAACTTGTAAGGAGTTGAGCTATCTTCTGTGATGACACGAACTGTGTCTTCAGCTGCGAAGAACGCTTCACCTTGAACGATCTCGATCTTGTTGCCTTTCAAAAGACCTTTGACGCCTCCAGTCAATTTGTTGACGACCGACTGTTTCCAGTCTTGGACTTTCGTGAAGTCAACTGACACGTTGTCAGATGTGATTCCCATTGACGAGTGACCTTTAGCGTGCTGGAAGTTATGTCCAGCCGTAATCAAAGCTTTAGATGGGATACAACCGACGTTCAAGCAGACACCGCCAAAGTTGCCTTTTTCAACGATTGTAACTTTGAGTCCAAGTTGTGCGCCGCGGATTGCTGCGACGTATCCACCAGGACCGGCGCCGATGACAAGTAAATCAGTTTCTTGTGCGAATTCTCCTACTACCATGTTATTATCCCTCCATCATTAGAAGTGCTGGATCTTGAAGCAAACGTTTGACCATGTTGAGCGCGTTTTGAGCAGTCGCACCATCGATGAGACGGTGGTCAAAGCTGAATGAAAGTGCGAGCACTGGTGCTGCGACAATTTCGCCGTCTTTGACGACAGCTTTTTCAGCAATGCGGCCAATACCGAGAATTGCAACTTCCGGGTGGTTGATGACAGGTGTGAACCATTGTCCACCAGCTGAACCGATGTTCGTGATTGTGATCGATCCGCCTTTCATGTCGTCCCCAGCAAGTTTGCCTTCACGGGCTTTGCCAGCAAGCTCATTGATGTTGTTTGCAAGTGCGTAGACTGATTTACGGTCCGCATCTTTGACGACAGGAACGACGAGGCCGTTATCCGTGTCAGCTGCGATACCGATGTTGTAGTAGTTTTTGTAGACGATTTCTTCGTTTACATCGTCGATTGACGCGTTGATCGTTGGGTAAGCTTTCGCTGCCGCTGTCAATGCTTTGACGACGAATGGCAAGTACGTGAGTTTCACGCCTTGGTCAGCCGCGACTTGTTTGAACTCTTTACGGAGTGCGACAAGTTTCGTGACATCGACTTCGTCCATGAGTGTTACGTGCGGAGCCGTATGTTTCGAGTTGACCATCGCTTTCGAGATCGCTTTACGGATACCACGGATTTTCTCGCGCGTTTCGAGTTCAGGTGTAGCTGACTCGTAAGGCTTGATTTCCGTCTTCGCAGCCGAGGCCGTCGCTACAGATTCTGTTTTCTCTGTTGTAGCTTC
This sequence comes from Exiguobacterium sp. SH31, assembly GCF_001816105.1. NCBI lineage: Bacteria > Bacillati > Bacillota > Bacilli > Caryophanales > Exiguobacterium > Exiguobacterium sp. SH31. The sequence continues at coordinate 27,975 of NZ_LYTG01000102.1, read as the reverse complement.
CGCTGTCGGTGCTTCACCGTTTGCGAACGCATCGATGTCTTCTTTAAGAACGCGACCGTTGTCGCCAGTTCCTTTGACTTCGCGGATGTCGACGCCTTTTTCACGAGCGTACTTGCGAATCGAAGGCATGGCGATGACGCGCTCAGACTTGTGAAGTTGAACTTCACGTGGACCGTCTTCTTTCACGTCTTCTTGAATGTCTTCTGTCTTCTCTTCAGCTTTTGGCTGTTCAGGAGCTGCTTCTTCTTCACCGGCTGGTGCGTCACCTTCGATGTCGAACGTGATGAGGACGTCGCCGACGATAGCAACTGTTCCTTCAGAGACTTTAACTTCCTTGACTGTTCCGTCGACCGGAGCAGGAATCTCAACGACGGCTTTGTCGTTTTGAACTTCGAGGAGGATGTCATCCTCTTTCACTGTATCCCCTGCTTTGACGAACCACTTGACGATCTCACCTTCGTGAATTCCTTCACCGATGTCTGGTAATTTAAATTCAAATACTGCCACTGGTTTTTCCTCCTATCGAATAATCATGTAAACACGACAAGGGAGACAATTCTCCCTCATCGTTAAATGAACACGATCAGAAGTTGATAACTTCTTTAACTTTTGCAACGACATCTTTATGGTCAGGTAACCATGCATCTTCACCTTGTGCGAAAGCGAAGACCGTGTCTGGTGCAGTTACACGAAGCACTGGTGCTTCGAGGTGAAGAATCGCGCGTTCTTGAATTTCAGTTACGACGTTAGCCGCAATCCCTGCTTGACGCTGTGCCTCTTGAACGACGATCGCGCGGCCAGTCTTTTTAACTGACTCGACGATTGTGTCAATATCAAGCGGGCTGATTGTCATGAGGTCGATTACTTCGACGTTGATGTTTTCTTTTTCGAGCTCTTCAGCTGCTTTGAGTGAAGTATGAACCATCGCACCGTATGTGATGATCGAAACGTCGGTACCTTCGCGTTTCACGTCTGCTTTTCCAAGCTCGATCGTGTAGTCGCCTTCTGGTACTTCGCCACGGAACGAACGGTAAAGTTTCATGTGCTCGAGGAATACGACTGGGTCGTTGTCACGGATTGACGCGATCAAAAGACCTTTTGCATCGTACGGTGTTGACGGGATGACGACTTTAAGACCAGGTGTCTGAGCCATCAATCCTTCAAGGCTGTCCGCATGAAGTTCTGGTGTTTTAACGCCGCCACCGAACGGTGAACGGATTGTAACCGGCTGGCTGTAAGCGCCGCCTGAACGGTAACGCATACGTGCCATTTGGGCAGCAACTGAGTCAAACACTTCGAATACGAATCCGAAGAATTGAACTTCCATGATTGGACGGAAGCCTGTGAGTGCAAGACCAATCGCGAGACCACCGATACCAGACTCAGCGAGTGGCGTATCGAAGACGCGGTCTTCGCCTAGCTCGTCTTGGAGACCTTCCGTTGCACGGAAGACCCCACCGTTTTTACCAACGTCTTCTCCGAAAAGAAGTACTTTCTCGTCGCGCTTCATTTCAACGCGCATCGCATCAGTAATCGCTTGGATCATTGTCATTTGAGCCATAACTTACTTCGACTCCTTTGCTGTATATTCTTCAAGCTGCTCTTTCAAGTTTGAAGGGAGTGTTTCGAACATGTTGTTGATGAAGTCCGAAACTTTTTGTTTTGGTTCTTTGTCCGCGAGGCTGATCGCTTCTTTCACGTCTGCTTTCGCTTGTTCGATCACTTCGTTCTCCATGTCTTCGCTCCAAAGCTTTTTGCCTTCGAGGAAAAGACGGAAACGTACGAGTGGATCTTTTTCTTGGTACTCTGAATCGAGTTCTTTCGTACGGTAACGTGTTGGGTCATCCCCAGCGAGCGTATGTGGTCCGTAACGGTATGTGAGTGCTTCGATGAGCGTCGGTGTCCCGTCAAGTGCGTCTTTACGCGCTTGTTGTGTTGCGGCGAAGACAGCAAGTACGTCCATACCGTCAACTTGGATTCCGTTGATGCCCGCTGCTACAGCTTTTTGCGCGATCGTTTTAGCTGCCGTCTGCTTCTCAACAGGTGTCGAGATTGCGAAGCGGTTGTTTTGAACGACGAAGATAGCTGGTGATTTGAATGCACCTGCGAAGTTCATACCTTCGTAGAAGTCACCTTGTGACGATCCGCCGTCACCCGTGTAAGTAATGGCGACGTTCGTGTTGCCGTTGCGTTTGAGACCCATGGCCACACCCGCTGTTTGAATGATTTGTGCACCGATGATGATTTGTGGCATTAAGACGTTAACGTCTTCTGGGATGCGGTTTCCTGCCACGTGACCACGTGAGAACAAGAACGCTTGATAAAGCGGAAGTCCGTGGAATACGAGTTGCGGGATATCGCGGTAACCCGGGAGAATCCAGTCTTGCTTGTCGAGCGCGTATTGCGTCCCGATCATCGTTGCTTCTTGCCCTGCCACTGGCGCGTAGAAACCTAGGCGTCCTTGACGGTTAAGCGAGATGGCACGCTGATCCCAAATTCGAGTATAGACCATGCGGCGCATAAGCTCCTGAAGTTGCTCGTCCGTTACATCTGGCATCGCGTCTTGGTTGACGACCTCGCCCTTCTCGTCGAGAATACGGAACGTTTGGAAGTTTTCTTCCACGTTTTGAAGTACCTGAACGTTGTTCATTCGTTTCACCTCATCCTTTCAACTATGAGACAATTGTCTTTTTTTGTGATCAAACACTACCTCAAATCTTAAGTGTATCTGTCCAAAAAAGCAATCTGTATTAACGTGATTCAGGAAAGTATGACTTCTCCTGCCGTTTCCTTGTCAGTATAAAACGGGTTGTTACAATAACGCAAAAAATATGCTCACTCCATAAAAACGCTTACACGAACACATTTTTCGAATATTTTACGCTCTGTATCATTTTCATTTCACCTTCTGTACCATCAGAGCGATTCGTTCATTAAATATGATATAATTGGACATATCGCAATTGGAAAGGAAGTTTACCCATGTTAACAATGATAGACGTGATTCGTGAAGGAGATGAGCGGCTCCGTAACCGTTCAAGTGAAGTCTCGCTTCCACCTACAGCAGAAGACCTCGCCCTGCTCGACGAGATGGAAACATTCCTCGTCAACAGCCAAGACCCTGAGATTAGTGAGAAATATGAGCTTCGCGGCGGTGTCGGGATTGCTGCACCACAACTCGGTGTCAATCGCCGGTTCTTCACCGTCCTGCTAAAAGAAGAGGAAGAGACGTTCAAGCTGTCGATCTTCAATCCGAAAATCACGAGTCATTCGCTCGAACAGACGTATTTGAACGGCGGTGAAGGCTGCTTATCTGTCGACCGCATCGTCAAAGGCAACGTGCCGCGTCACCGTCGCATCACCCTCGAAGGATTTGACCGTGATGGCAATCCGATCAAGTTACGCCTTCGCGGGATGCGAGCCATCGTCTGCCAACACGAACTCGACCACTTGGACGGCATCCTGTTTTATGACCGCATTAATACGACCAATCCGCTAGAAACATACGGTGAACCGATCTGAGGTGACGAGCGTGAAAAAAAAGACACTGTTGTTCCTATTCCCATTCTTGTTTCTTTTAATCGGTGGATGCGTCCGAATCGAATACGACGCCACTGTCCACTATGATCAGTCTGTCACTCTCGAGACGACGTATGCGTTCCGCGATCACCCGGTCATGAAGCTATTAAACTTACGGCTCGACTGGGAAACGTGGAAACAACAAGCGAACGATAACGGCTATGCGACTCGAGACTATTCGAGCGAAGACGATTACGAGGGTATGGTATTAAAGAAGACGTTCAAAAACGTCGATGAGCTGCAAAACATTAAACAGGAATGGAAGACCGGACCGGCCGGTATCCTCGTTCCCCCCGACGTGAAATTTGACGTTCAAAAGGAAGACGGCATTTGGTTCGATTCATATGTGTTGAAGACGAACTTGGATCTACGTCTCGATCGCGTCGACTTGCCTGGTGTCAACTTGAGCGGTTCCCCGAAAGAACTCGCCGAACGTTACATCCGCCAAGCCGACATCCGTTTCAATTTGACGGTACCGACCGGTGTGTTCGTCGAGGACGGGACTGGCCTTGATGCTCGTTCGATGAAACAAGTCGAGTGGCAAGTGTACGGCGGACGCCAAAACAATATGACGCTTGTCGCGCACGTACCGAACGTCAAAGCGTGGATCATCACGATCGTTGTTGCTGTCATCGCTAGTGTGACTGCTTTCTTTGTTTGGCGGAGATCTCGGAAAAACGTCGGAAACCCCGACCGGACATCGATTCGTTCGCGTGTGCTCGGTACGTTGATCATCCTGTTAGCGTTAGCCATCATTATCGTGAGCATTCGTGAAGAGCTGACGAACGACCGAAAAGTCGAAGCCATCCGTCAAGCCGCTCAAACCGATGAGTTCATCCCGACGTTCGCCGTCCACGGCCTACTCGGGACCGACCGGACGTTCCTCCGCTTCTCCCAATACATGGAGCAGCGCGGACTCGCCAAAGACGGTGCGCTTTGTACGGTGACAGTGAAAGGGGCGGTCGACTGCGTCATCAATGATTACAGTTCGAACCGCCCGATCGTCCGGATTGAATATGAGGATGCAGAAGCGTCCTTGAACAACCAGACGAAATGGTTGAACCTCGCCATCGAAGAGTACAAATCGGAACGAAACCGTTCGTTCGACCGCATGTATGTGATCGGTCACAGTATGGGCGGTGTCGCCGCAGCCAACTACATCTTGAACCAAGACGAGTATATCGTCGATAAGTTCGTTACGTTTGATAGCCCGTTCGCCGGGACGCGACTAGCCAACTTCGGTTTATCTGCCAGCAACTTCGGTGTGAACACGGGCAGTCCGGCCATCCGCGACTTGTCGCCGAGTTCCGATGGGCTCAAGTCGTTCCAGGCCAAGCTTGAGACGTGGCCCCGTTCGGTCCAAGTGTATTCGTTCTCAGGACGAGGCGGCGAATTCAACTTGATTGAACCGTCGAGCTCGCTCTTGCTCGAGGAATACACGAACAACATCGGTACCGAGACCGTCCCGTACGATCACTTCTCGCTTCATCGGAAGACGGACGTGCTCCGTGAGACAGGCGAGTTTTTATACGAGTATTCAAATGAGTTCAATCCAGTCGAAACGCAATAAAACAAGCCCGCCCTTTGATGAGGGCCGGCTTAGGCTGTTGACGAACCAATTCGCTTTTCGCGAATTGGTTCGTCTTTTTTATGTTCGATGACCTCGAGTCACTCTGCTCGGCACAAGATTGAAAAAATGGTATGTATACGGCCTCTCCAGGCCAATAAACTGGTCAGCTTCTTCATGTTTTGTGCAGTGACCGCCGCCAGATGGGACCGTGTGCGTTGCTCGTCCGATGGCGCCCCGACTCCTGCAGGATAGCCCCAGCAGCGACACGAGTCGCGATGCGGCTCCGGAATCGCCTGCGGAAAGCGTGGGCGTCGAAAGGACGAGCGATATCAATCATGTTAGTCAACAAGCTGAAGCCCGCCCTCTGATGAGGGCGGGCTTGTTTTAGGTCAGTAGGTCATCGTCCACGTCAACTTCTGTAACCAGTAGAGCAAGTACTTGCCGATCGGCAAGTCGGTCTGAATCTCATCATAAGCGACGGTGTACGTCCCGTCCTCGTTGTTCCAAAGCCGTTTGAAATAGCTATCGACTTCACGCATGAACTCGGTCTCGGTCGCAGTCGTCACTTCGACGTCCGCCTCGAGGTTATAGTCGTTCATATTCCGGGTCGTATAGTTGCCTGACCCGATCACAACGACACGCTGCTCGCCTTCGACGTAGAGCATCTTCGGATGATATTGTTCTTTCCCGACTTCGTACCAACGGACCTCGATCTGTTCCGGATTGACTTCGACGAGCTCAGCCGTGACCGGCAAGTTCGGGAGACCCGACTTATCACGCCCGAACGCGTTCGTGTTCGGGTCAAGGATGAGCTTGACGAACACGCCGCGCTCGGCGGCATCGTGGATTGCTTGGATGATGTTCCGATCGGCCAAATAGAACATCCCGATCCAAATCGTCTCGCCCGCTTCCGCCTCGTCCATCGCTTTCACGACGGCTTCTTGAATTTTCGACTCGGTGACGTAACGAACCTGCATCGGTCCGTCCGAATCCTCGTCACGTAAGGCGCTGAGCTTTTCTTCACTCGGGAAACGGCTCGCGTCCCCTTTCGAGAACCGGGCGATCGCCTCTTCCCCTTCAAGAATGTCAGCTAGGATCGGACCGTCGAGTCGGACGCCGACATTTGAATGGTAACCGGACGCGTCATGCGGATTCGCCGAGAGGACGAACCCGTCGTTCTCCGTCACCATGACTTTGCGATGGTTCGCTTTCACGTTCAGTAACCGTAAATAAGAACGAATCGTGATGTCCGGTGCCGATTTCGCCATCGGGTTCGGGAGCCAACCGTTTTGGCTGTCCCCGAACCATTGGAATCCGATGCGATACAACGTCGAGTACAAGATATTCGGGTCACGTAACGCGTCGAGGTTCGTGTAGACAATCTCCGCGCCGGCTTCCTTGAGCACGTCTAAATGGTCAGACGCGTGACCGTTATACGTCGTGTTGATCTCGTCTGTGATCAAGACGACGTTCAAGTCCGGATATAGCTCCATCTGTTCTATGAGTGCTGACGACAGGCGGGCCGTGATGTCCGGATATTGTCGATCTTCATTTGAATATGGATTGAATAAGAAAAAGTCCATGACGATATACTCCCGGGCCTCGCGGATCGATCGCTCGACATCTTGGAAGATCTCTTGCTCATTGACTTCGGTGTCTTCTCCTTGGTATGTCAAATCAGACAAAAAATCGATTTGGTCATCCGAGATGTTTACCGGTTCGGATGCTCGAGACACCCCTTCTGGCAGCGGTTTTACTTGATGATAAATCATCGTGACTAAAAATAAGATCGCAAATGCTGCAAGTCCCCACTTGAGCCAACCTGTCTTACGCTTCTTCCGTTCCATACGCACCGCCCCTTTTTTCATTCTCTAAAAAACGGGCTGTAGTCACCTACAGCCCGTTCGTTTATACTTCCATAATGATCGGAAGAACCATTGGGTGTCTTCGTGTTTTTTGAGCCAAGTATGGCGTGAGTGTATCCGAGACAAGTTGCTTCATCTCTGACCATTTCATCTGCTTGTTCGATAAGCCTTGTTCGACCGTCTTCTTGAGCAAGCGCTCACCGTCACGAATCAGGCTGCCCGATTCACGCATGTACACGAATCCGCGCGAGATGATATCGGGTCCGGAGACGAGTTTTCGCGTCTTGCCGTCGATGCTGATGACGACGACGACAAGTCCATCTTCTGACAAGATTCGGCGATCGCGTAAGACGATATTGCCGATGTCACCGATGCCGTTTCCGTCAACATAGACGGCGTTCGCCGAAATTTTGCCTGTAATGGCAGCCGAATCGGCATCGACGGCGAGCACTTCGCCGTTGTCCATTACGAACGTGTTCTCTTTCGGGATCCCGACCGATTGCGCGAGCTCGGCATGTTTCACTAACATGCGGTACTCTCCGTGAATCGGCATGAAGAATTTCGGGTTGAGCAACCGGATCATGAGCAGCTGCTCTTGTTGCGATCCGTGACCTGACGTATGGATGTTCGTGAGTTTACCGTAGACGACGTCAGCGCCCGCTTTGTACAGTTGGTTGATCGTTTTACCGACCGACACGGCGTTACCAGGAATCGGTGACGATGAGAAGATGACCGTGTCGCCAGGGATGATCGAAACTTGACGGTGTGTCCCATTCGCAATCCGGCTGAGCGCAGCCATCGGTTCACCTTGTGATCCGGTACAGAGAATCGCCACTTCATGTGGTTGGAAGTTGCGCATCTGGTTCGTCTCGATAATCATTCCTTTTGGTACGTTGATAAAGCCGAGATCTTGTCCGATCGTCATGACTTTTTCCATCGAGCGACCGAAGATGAGCAAGTGGCGTCCCGTCTCAGCACAAGAGTCGATGACTTGTTGCAGACGATAGATGTTCGAGGCGAACGTCGCGAAGATGATGCGCCCTTCCGCTTTACGGAACGTCTCACTGATCGTCCCACCGACGACTTTTTCACTCATCGTGAACCCTTCGATTTCTGCGTTCGTCGAGTCTGACAAGAGACAAAGGACGCCTTCTTTCCCGATTTCAGCCATTTTGGCGATATCAGCCGGCTCGCCGACCGGTGTGAAGTCGAACTTGAAATCGCCGGTATGGACGATGTTGCCTTGTGGCGTCTTGACGACGACACCGAGCGAGTTCGGAATCGAGTGAGTCGTCCGGAAGAACGAGATACTCGTCTTTCTGAACTTGACGATCGTATCCTCATCGATTTCATGCAATTCGGCCTCACGAAGCAAGCCGTGCTCCTCAAGTTTCACTTTGATCAACCCGAGGGCGAGCTTTGTCGCATAGATCGGCAGTTTGACTTGTTTCAACAAGAACGGGATTCCACCGATATGGTCTTCGTGACCGTGGGTGATGAACACCCCTTTTACTTTTTCTTTGTTTTTGATCAAGTATGAGTAATCTGGAATGACGTAGTCGATCCCAAGCAAGTCATCCTCTGGGAACATAATCCCGGCGTCGATGACAATGATCTCATCTTGAAATTGAGCGACATACGTATTCTTCCCGATTTCTCCGAGTCCGCCTAATGCGAACACAGCGGTTTGATGGTTCTTTACAAACTTCATTTAATCTCTCCTTACTTCTAGTTAGTTGATTTTCATCTATGTGATACATAAGTGATTCTCGTGATAAAGTTATGTCTCCGTAAGATTCTTTCTTCATTATAGCTCATATTGTGACAAAATTTCACTAATGACGTCAGATTGAGGGCGGTTTCTTGATTTCGTGGTATGCTTTTCTGTATAGAAATACCCTAAACAAGACAGAGAAAGCATGGTGATTCGAATGGAAGATAAAAAAGTAGTCTTTTTTGATATTGACGGCACGCTTCTCCACGAAGGGACGTATATTCCACCTTCGACGATTGCGGCGATCGAACAACTTCGTGCGAACGGAGTCGAGACGTTCATCGCGACGGGACGAGGCCCGGCGATGCTCTCAGACATCCCGCAGCAACTTGGAATCGAGAGCATGGTGTGCTACAACGGCCAAATCGTCGTCCACCGTGGGGAAATCGTCTATCGGAACACGCTACCGACTCATGCGCTCAGCCGTTTGACGGACCATGCGGGAACGTTTGACCACACACTCGTCTATCTCGGACAAGACCGTGGCGGCGCGACGAAGCCGAACGACCACGTCGTCGAACAGTCGCTCGGTGAACTCGATATGCCGATCCCGACGTACGCGCCAAACTTCCACATTGAACAGGACGTCTATCAGACGTTGCTCTACTGCACGCCTGAAGAAGAGCATCATTATCTCGACGCTTATAGCGAATTCGATTTTATCCGGTGGCACCCGCATGCGATGGACGTCATCAATCGCGGGGCGAGCAAGGCGGACGGCATTCGCCACTTCATCGAGACGAACGGCTATCGCCTCGAGAACACATACGCCTTCGGTGACGCGTTAAACGACTTGGCGATGCTCCGATACGTCGGTACAGGCATCGCGATGGGCAACGGACGAGCCGAGGCAAAAGAAGCGGCCGACTTTGTGACGAAATCGATTCTTGAAGACGGGATCGAGTACGGACTAAAAACTATGAAGCTAATCTAAAAACAACGAGAGGCGCGCGCCTCTCGTTTTTATCTTGACCGAAGCGAGCGTTCGAGCCGGTCGAGGTCAGTATCTTTTCCGATGATGATCAAGATATCTTCCGGCAGGATCATCTCGTCGGCTTGAGGGGAAATCAAGACGTCGTCACCACGACGGATGGCGACGATGTTGACTCCGTATTTGGCACGAAGGTCCAAATCGATCAGTGATTTATTCGATAGTTTATCAGAAGCCTTGATCTCGACGATCGAATGTTCATTTGAAAGTTCGAGGTAGTCCAAGATACTTTGGCTCATCAATCCGTTGGCGATCCGGACGCCCATATCGCGTTCCGGGTGGACGATGTTATCCGCACCGATTCGACGTAGGACTTTTTCGTGATAGTCGTTCGTCGCTTTCACCGTGATGATTTGGACACCGAGCTCTTTCAAAATCAACGTCGTCAAAATCGAGGCTTGAATGTTTTCTCCGATTGCCACGATCACATGTTCGAAGTTACGAATCCCAAGACTCTTTAAGACGTTCTCATCGGTCGTGTCGGCGATGACCGCGTGCGTGGCTAGGCCCATGAACTCATTGACGCGTTCTTCATCTACGTCGATGGCGAGCACGTCATATCCGTTCGACGACAACTCCCGCACGATCGACCCACCAAACCGACCTAACCCGATGACTGCAAATTCACCTGTCATATTCAAAACATCCCTTTCCATACAGCGGTTTCTGTTCCCGATTCTTCGTACAGTGTAACCGATTCGCCCTAAAAAAACTATACAAAAAAGACCGGGAAATCCCGGTCTTATGCTTTACCGCTTGAACGTGTTCCACGCACATAATCATTGTCGAACAAGAACAGACGAAGCAATAAATACAACGCTGGTACGAGTAAGAGCAATCCTAGAATGAACACGATGACGAGCGCGATCGCCATCGACTCGTTGACGACGCTTCCGTTAATGTCGATATACGGATAGAGGATATACGGCAAATGCGTATAGCCATATCCGAACCACGCCATGAAGAACTGACCCATGACCATTAAGAAAGCGATTCCGTAGTTGCGTTTCAAGTAGACGAACGATACGGCGATGATGAAGAAGACGAAACTCGCGGCGAACCACCACCAGTTACCCGCTAAAATGCTTTCATAGTGCCATGCCGCCTGCGATTTCAAGCCGAAGAAAACGAGGCCCGAAGCGAGGATCGTCGGAACACTCCAGAAGAGCGCCCATTTGCGTACGAGGCCGACTGCTTCGACATCACGTGCCTTGTCCGCATAGAACAAGAGGAACATCGCACTAATATAGAGCACCGACACGATTGCAAGGATAACGACTGTCCACGAGTAAAAGTTTGTGAACAATTTCAATCCGTCAAAGAACACACCCGACTCTGTCTCGTTAATGAATCCGCCTTGGCTGACCGTGAGCACGGTCGACATCGCCGCCGGAATCAATAAACCTGTCGCCCCGTACAAGAACACGTAAAACGTACTCTCTTTCGAACCGTAGTTCGCGAACGCATAAAAACTTCCGCGAATCGCGAGCAAGATCAACACGACAGAGGCTGGTACTAACAAGGCCGTTCCATAATAGTAAGCCGTATCCGGGAAGAACCCGACGATTCCGACGAAGAAGAAGACGAAGAAGACGTTCGTCACTTCCCATGTCGGTGACAAATACCGTTGAATCAGGCGATTGATTTTTTGGTCTCGCTTCGTGTACTTACTATAGAAAGCGAAGAAGCCGGCACCGAAATCAATCGATGCAACGATGAGATAGCCGTATAAAAACGTCCATAATACGGCAATCCCTAATTCTTGAATTTGCATGTCATATCCTCCGATCACACTTCATCCGCAAACATCGCTTCGCCGCGATGTTCCGATTGTTTTAGTTCTTTCCCGACTGGGTTGTCCTTGAACAGACGTGTCAAGACGAGCACTGTGACCACGCCAAGAACCGCATACAGGATCGCGAAGGCGATGAGCATCCAACCTACGTTAGCCGACGTCGTCGCTGCCTCACTCGTGCGCATCAAATCATAGAGCGCCCATGGCTGACGGCCAAACTCGGCGAAGAACCACCCGAACTCGATCGCCATCATGGCGAGAGGGCCTCCCGCCGCAATCGCAATCAGCATCGGTTTACTGAATTGAGGCAATCGCTTAATATAGCGTCCGAGGACGAACAGGAATGAGATGAGCGCAAGAAGCATCCCGATTCCGACCATCGCATCAAACAGATAGTGGATGAACAGTGGCGGTTGATCCTCTTTCGCAAATTCATCGAGACCCGTCACTTCATAGTTCGGGACACCGCCCGCTAAGATTGACAACGCATAAGGGATTTTAATGGCCCCTCGTACTTCGTAACCACCTTCACCATCATCTTCAAGCCAACCGCCCAAAATGAGTTCGGCTTCGGAGGAGGTGTCAAAATGCCACTCTGCCGCCGCCAACTTATCCGGCTGGTACTTCGCCAAGTATTTACCTGAGAAGTCCCCGACGAGCGCAGTCGCAATCGCAAAGATGAGCGCGACGGTCATCGTTAAACGAAGACCCTTTTTGTGATACTCGATAGACAATTTGTCGAGCTGGTTACGGCGTTGGCGCAATAACTGCACGGCCGCAATCGCCGCCAAGATGAACGCCGATGTCAAAATGGCCGACGTTAATACGTGAGCCATCTTCGTCGGCATCGCCGGACTGAACATCGCCTCGAGCGGACTCACGTTCGCAAGTTTCCCATCGACGATATCAAATCCGACAGGTTGGTTCATGAAACTGTTGACCGTTGTAATGAAGAAGCCTGAGAACAGCGCACCAACGGCGACTGGAATCCCAATCAACATATGGTGCCACGGGTTTTTAAACCGATCCCACGTGTACAAATAAATGCCGAGGAAGATCGCTTCGAAGAAGAACGCGAACGTTTCCATGAACAACGGCAACGCGATCGTCTGACCGGCGACGCGCATCAAGTTTGGCCATAGCAATGATAACTGCAGCCCGATGGCTGTACCGGTGACGACACCGACCGCGACGGTCACGACATAGCCCCGCGACCACCGACGAGCCATCAAGGTGTATTTCGGATCTTTCTTTTTAATACCTAAAAACTCTGCCAATAAAATTAATAGTGGAACCCCGACGCCGATTGTGGCAAAAATCACATGAAAGCCTAACGTGAGTGCCGTTAACGCCCGACTCATCAGGACAGGATCTTGAAACATCTATTGATTACCTCCTATCTCTCTCTAGCGCTTCACACCGATGCGTGAAACGAAACATCACAGATGATTTCCTTTGGATACCCCTATCATAATGATTTTATATAGCGCTGTAATGTCTCAATGCTTGAGTTCGCAAAATGTTCACATTTGAACAAGCTTAACAATATTGACGCTTTACAATCATAGTAAATTCCCTTTCTTCTCACATCGGAAGCATAATTCAACACATTTCAACAAAAAAAGCGGACAACAACGTGTCCGCTTCGTTCACTTCACAATGACCGTTCTAAAGAAATGATCGAACAGTTCGACCGCGACATCGATCGCCCGCTCATCCGGATTGAGCGTTGCTTGATGAAGACCTGAACCCATATCGTTCACCCCGAGCCATACCATGAACCCCGGCACTTGTTTCAACATATAGCCGAAATCCTCACCAGTCATGGCCGGAACGCACGTCTTATACGAATATCCGACGTCTTCGACCGCTTCCTCGAACTGGAACAAATATCGTTCGTCGTTCACCACTTCATGGTACCGGTTACCAAACTCGAGGTCGATATGGACGTTATACGTCATCTCGACACCGGCGATGACTTGACGGATCCGACGCTCAAGGACGACCATTTCTTTATCCGACAGGGCCCGGATCGTCCCATCGAGCTTGGCCGTCTCGGCGATGATGTTCTCTTTCGTGCCGGCAGCGACTTTACCGATACTGATCACGGCGCTCCCCATCGGGTCGATATTGCGAGAGATGATCGTCTGCAGCTGCATGATCAATGCCGCCTGAACGATGACAGCGTCAATCCCGGCATGCGGGAAAGCGCCGTGCCCACCCTTGCCGTGAATCGTGAGGTGGAGCTCACGCGCACTCGCGAACAAGACGCCCGGTCGTGAGGCAATCGTGCCGACCGGGTATTCCGGCGCCACGTGGAGACCGAACATCGCGTCAGGACGGAAATGATAGAACAACTCCGACATCGCCATCGGTTCCGCACCGCCCGGTCCTTCTTCGGCCGGTTGGAAAAAGACGACGAGATGATGATCGAGCGGCTCTTCGATCGCGCGTTTGATCAAGCCGAGCGCGATTGCCATATGGACGTCATGGCCACACGCGTGCATCATGCCTTCATGGACCGAGGCGAACTCAAGTCCGGTCTCTTCCGTAATCGGCAATCCGTCCATATCGGCCCGATACCCGATCGTCTTGTCGCCGACAAGACCGTCGACACGCACGAACAGTCCGGTGCGCCAATGCGAGATGTGGACCCGTGACGAGTTAAACGAACGAATCAACTCTTCAAGTGTCGCTTGTGTTTTAAACTCCTCGTAACCCGGTTCTGGAATCAAATGTAACTGTCTTCTAGCTTCTATGGCCCAACTCATTCCACACTCTCCTTTGTCACTTCTTCAACGATTTCCCAAAACGCTTTCACTTGCGCGAGCTCGAGCATCGAGTCGGTCGACAACATCCACGTGTCACGCACGAGCGGTGTCCCGTTCGACGACGTGAGCGGAATCTTATTGATCGCCTCGACATCGCGAATCGTCGACTCCGGCAAGATGGCAAAACCAATCCCATGCAGCGCCATCTGTTTGCACGTCTCGATCTGATCGACGACGAGTGTCGTGAGCGGAGGACTCGAGAACCGCTCTTGCCACCACTCAAGGATTTCTTGATAATAGGTCGAGTCACTCTTAAACTGAATGAACGAGCGCTCGTTATTTTTCAACTGCTTTAAATCGGTCATCCGCATATCAACGAGGTGAAGCGAATCTGAGAACAGTTTCATCTTTTCTCCGCGCCAGTCCGGGTTACCGCGAATGATCCCGATATGGAAACTCTCTTCGAGCATATAGCGCATCATCTCGCTCGACCAGCCCGTCACGAGTTTGACCCGGACGGACGGATACCGTTCCATGAACCGTTTCAAGACGCGGGGCAACCAATACTGTCCCATGATCGAGGCGACCGCGATTTTGAGCGTCCCGTACACTTCGCCTTGCTTGGCCGTCAACTCTCCCCGAAGTTCTTGCTCTTCGCTATACATCTTTTTCGCGAAGTCGATGATTTTCTCACCATCCGGGGTGAGGGCGAGGCCTCGCGTCGAGCGGACGAAAATCTTCTTGCCCCACTGATGCTCGATCGTGACGAGACGTTGGCTTAAAGCCGGTTGGGAGACGAACAACCGCTCGGCGGCTTTCCTCATATTCAACTCTTCGGCGAGGACGATCAACACTTCTACTTCTGATACTTGCATGACGTCACCTATTTCTATATCGTTTCTAAGACTGTATACTAAATTCATTATTGCTAACCTGTATCATATCATGTTCATTCGCACTTTTTGAGTCGTCAGGAGGAAATCGTATGCAACGTCATCATTTTGCCTTTATTGTCGCGACCGTCGCGACGCTCGGAAGTTTGTACTTCTCCGAAGTCATGCTCTATCTGCCCTGCAAGCTGTGCTGGTTTCAGCGCATATTCATGTACCCGCTCGCGATTTATTACTTGACTATCATGTTAACGAACCGTGAAGTCAACCGTCTCTTCATCGGACTGATGGCCGGTGCCGGCTGGCTGATCAGCCTATATCACGTCGTGCTCGAACGGGTTCCGAACGGGGATGCGTTTTGCAGCAACGACTGTCTCATCCGTTGGGTGAATTACTTCGGGTTCGTCACGATCCCGCTCTTGAGCTTCATCGCGTTCACGCTGATTTTAGTCATTCAATTCGTTCCAAAACGTACTACTCGTTGAATGGAAAGAGGAGACACGGTCAATTTCGACCGCGTCTCCTCTTTCTTTCGCTCATCGCCACCACTCGTCATAGAGCGACGCCGGCATATGGTGCTTATGGCGCGACCGTTTAAAGATCGTCTCGATCCGCTCGGCGATAGCCGGATCGACGGCTTTTCCTTCTAAGTAATCGTCGAGCTGGTCATACGTCATCCCCAGTGCGACTTCATCGGGAAGACCCGGCTTGTTATCCTCGAGGTCAGCCGTCGGCACTTTATAGATCAGACTCTCGTGCGCTTCGAGCTCATGGAGCAACGCTTTTCCTTGGCGCTTGCTCAGTCCCGTGAGCGGCGTCAAATCGGCTGCCCCGTCCCCGTGCTTCGTATAAAATCCAGTCACATACTCTGCCGCATGGTCAGTCCCGACGACAAGCGCCCCGAACGTCGCCGCGATGTCGTATTGGACTTTCATCCGTTCACGCGCTTTCGTGTTCCCTTTATGGAAATCGCCGAGTTCGAGCGTCGTCGCTTGTTTGAACGCCTCGACCGAAGCATCGACGGCAGGCTTGATGTTGACGGTGAACGTCTTGTCAGGCCGGATGAAATCGAGCGCTCGCTTGGCGTCGTCTTCGTCATGTTGTTCGCCGTATGGGAGGCGCACCGCATAAAACGTATAGTCGCCGCCGGTCTCAGCCCGCAACTCTTCCATCGCGTGTTGGCATAACTTGCCCGCGAGTGTCGAGTCTTGCCCACCTGAAATACCGAGAACGAGTCCTTTCGCCCCCACACGTTTGACGTACGTTTTTAAAAAGTCGATTCGTCGACGGACTTCTTGAACTGGATCGATGTGCGATTTCACATGAGTCGACTCGATGATGTGTTGTTGCATCTTTCATTTCCTCCTTGTTTGTAAGTCGGTTTGCCCTATTGTCTGACAATCTGGTTTTGTCGTCAATACGTTTGGTTATCAAAAAAAGACGGAAACGTGAGTTTCCGTCTAACGGTTATTGAACGCGGAACGATGCGACGTCTCCGCCGATCGGTGTCATCTCTAGGAAGAGCGACTGTCCTGATGTCGGCTCCTCATCTAATAACACACCGAACGTGAAGCCGCCGGCCGTCGGTTGCGACGCGCCTTGTGCAAACACGTTATGCCCGTCCGAGACGCTCCATTCGAACTCCTCGACGTTCGTGTACCCAGCCACTTCAATCAAATTCCCGTTTCTCTTAATCGAGACATCGCTGAACGCACCGTCCGTCTGGACCGGCTGCTCGCTCGACTCATCCTTCGGTTCTTCAGAAGGTTCTTCTGAAGACTCTTCTGAAGACTCTTCTGAAGGCTCTTCTGCCGGTTCTTCCGCAGGCGGTGCCTCTACCGCTTCAACTGATAACGCCTTTTGATCGGTGGCTGCCATCTCTGGTGCGCCTTCGACTTGAGCGAGGCTGACGAAATCAACCGTATACTCTCCGCTCTCGAGTGTGAGCGGGAACACTTCGTCAAACACTTTCGTCTCACCTGGTTCCCACGTCTCTTCGATAATTGATTCAGTGAACATATATTCGCTGCCGTAATCAAAAACGGTCGTTTCTCCGTTCATGACCGTCAACTGAAAACGTTGCGACGAATTGAAGGTCACCTTGACCGGCTCTTCATTCGGGTTCGTCATCGAAACCGTCGCCGATAATTGTTTTGTGTCGGCATTGTAGCTCGCGTCCGTCTCAAGCGTCAATAAAGCAGGAGCTGCCGACGAGTTCCCGTCCACATCGCTCGGAGTTGCTTCTTCTTTACCACACGCCGCTACCACGAGCATCATCGCAGCGACCACGACTAGCAACCAAGTTTTTTTCACGTATTCCACTCTCCTCAACAAAATAAAAAAAACGTCTATAGCACTAGTGTATACGTTCGTGCAGACGTTTGTAATGGATTTCCCTATATTATTTACCTTTTTTAAGAAACTTTTAAGTTTTCCACGTATTGCTGCCAACCGGTCACGAACAACGAGTCAGCGACATCGATGTCAGAACGAACTTGTGCAGAGATTGAGAACGTCTCACTATGAATCGTCTCAAAAATGACGGTGATCATGCCATCGACCACTTCTTTGTAAGCTACGAGTTCAGTTGTTTCTGCAAAAAGAATCATGAGTGTTGCTCCTTTGTCCAAATAAGATACTTTCAGTGTACCAACGTTATTCAAATAAAAACGTCCTATCGTTCGACAGTCCCGCTCCGAGCTCGACTTGTCTGTCGAATAACTGGTACCGATTGTTAGTCGGTTGGTTGAATTATGTAAGGACAAATGAAAAAGAGAGGGTATTCGCCAAGCGAACTCCTCTCACTTCCTATAACTGTAAAATTGAACAAACCTGACTTGTCGAATGGTTTATTTCGAACGGTTCGAAATTTGTTGCCACACCGTTCCGAGTGCCGTTTCTCCGCTCGTAATTCGCTCTTTGGCGAGACGTGCTTGGAGAGAAACCTCGAACTCACGGTCGTCCTCGGCGATTTTCAAAGCCGGTACGGCCTGCTCGTCACCACAGTCGAACAAGAAGCGGGCGGCCCGCCAGCGGACAAGCTTGCTCTTGTCTTTAAGCGCCTCGATCATCGATGGCTGAGATTTTGACAACGCCCAATCAGAGACGGTGTCCCCCGCGGTCCGTCTCACGATCGGTGACGGATCGACAAGTGCCTGCTCGATATAAGTGACGTACTGTTCTCGATTTTCTTCGAACATACCAATCATGACGACCGCTTGACGCCGGATGGCCATAACTTTGTCCTCGAGTGCCCGGCGAAAATAGACCATATTCTCCGGAACAATCTCAAGTTCGTCCAAGAACGCCAGTCGCGCTTTCCAATCATCTGACTGAAGCTGATTCGCGTTCGTCTCGTAGTCGGCCTCACGTCCAAACGCACGAGCGACGATGCGGATGACCCGCTCCTCTGGGTACGCCGCTTCAAGTTCTTCTTGGGCGACAGCACTCACGTCTTCGAGTTCCCCGTAACGCGGGGCTTGTTCGACCCAGCGGCGATCTTGAATGACGTTTTTCACTTGCTGCTGTACCTGCATCGCTGCGTCGACAAAACGTTTAGACAAACCGACCCGTTTCTCCTCGTCGCCTTTGACGAGTTTCAGCTGCATCGGGACGTCTAATACGAACTGAACCGATACGTGGACCGGCTCATAGTCTGCCGTCAACTGGCTCGCTTCTCCTTCAGCGACGTCTTCGCCGAACGCACGACGGATGTCGTTCATGACGTCGTGCCAATCGTGTTTCGGATGCCGTTCGACCGCTAAAAAATCAGAGACGGCGTATACCGATTTGACGCCTCGTAATGCGATGATGTCTCGGATCGTCTCCGGGACGTCCTGACTCGCCTTGTCATATGTGATCCCGCGGCCAGAAAAAGCCGGTTCGACAATGATCTTTAAATTGTTCGGACTTGGTGTTGGTTCAATTGCTACAAGTTTCATCTTCATCACCTCACACCAATCGTGACGAAAACAACAAAAAAACGCAAGCGAGTCGCTTGCGTCGTGAACATCAAAATAGGGCGATGAACTGTTGGAGGGAATAGCGCTCTCCTTCGACGTCGAACGTGTCATCTCCAGCGATCGGTTCTAGGAAGAAGCGTTTCTCCCCGTCCGCTTTCACGTAACCGAAGATGTGGTTCGTCTGATAAAATAATTCCACAATCGTGACCCGGCCGAACGTCATCCCGTCATTGATGACTGCCTGGTCCCCTAACTCGCCGCCGTTGTACAGTTCGATATACGTTTCCATGTGTTGTCGCTCCCTTTGTGTTTGTTTTCACAATTCATTTCTATCAGACAAAGGTCGTGACTTCAAGTTATTTTTTTGCGTTACGCTTCCAAAAATCAATCCAATTGTAATACTCAGATAACACTCTATCAATTTGTTGGATTGATGGTTCATGTTCAAGTCCTTTAGCACCAATCTTCTCTTTGCAATGCGTGATAAAGATTTCGTTTCCTGGTAAAACGTTTGCCCGATTTGTGGCAAATACTTGTCGGAGGTGGACTTGGCACCTTACCGTCCCGAGCATGCCGGGTGAGGCGCCGGCAATCATGACCGGTTTATCACGAAGCGGCGTTCCCGGTTCGAGCGATAGCCAGTCGATCGCATTCTTTAAGACGCCGGGTATGCTGTGATTGTACTCCGGGGTAACGACGAGCAGACCGTCCGCTTCTCTGACCACTTGCTTGAACGCGACAACGACGTCCGGTTCATCCGGGTCAATCAAGTCGTCATTATAGAGCGGCAATTCGATTGATGCGACCTCCACGTCAAACCGATCACGACCGAGTTCGATGATCGAATGAAGTAGCGCCGTATTGAACGATGCTTTACGCAAACTGCCTGATACGGCGATCAGTTTGAACTTATGCACCGAGCGCACTTCCGCGTCGAGCCAAGCGTTAATGAGTTGCGCTTCGGTTTCTGGCGCCTCCATCATCCCCATATGACTGGCTTGCACCGTCTGTTTTGTATGACGCTCCGCCCCCATGAAAGCTCGTTCCGCGTCCATGTTCGGATCTTTCGAGCCGTAAATAAACAATCCGGGCAGGTTCGTCTCGCGCATCGTTCCTGTCTCATCATTCCGGTCCCGAATCGCTTCTTGAGCTGAGATGATTCCTTCTTTCGACATGTTGAAGCCGATCCGTTTAGCACGTTCGATGAGTGTCTGATCAGAATCCGGGGCGAACACGCCTGGGATCATCTCGTCGATGAACGGATGGACACCTTCTTCAATCACTTTCTCAATCGCGGCATTTCGTTTCGCCTTCGCTTGATCCGAATCCGCGCCGGCCGTCGAATGAATCAACCCGAAGCCCGATAATTCATCCGGATAGCGTCGAACAAGGTTCGTCGTGATGTATCCGCCGAACGAATGTCCCAGTACGACCGGACGATCGAGCTCGCGCAAACGAATCTCTCTGATCACCCAATCCGCGAATTGATCGATCGTCTCGGGACCCGATTCGGTGTCATCATGTCCCGGAAGCGTCAATGCGTAAACATCCGCTTCAAGCATCGGGACAAGCTCGTCAAAATAATCCGGTGACCCACATAGGCCATGAAGCAATACAACTTGTCTCATCGTCATCTCCCTCTCTGTGACCATTCGTCTTTTAGTAAACGGTACATCGTCAAGTCCATAAAACGGCCGTGACTGTAAGCATAGTCGTGCAGCAAGCCTTCCTCGGTGAAGCCGAGCTTTCGTACTAACCGATTTGACCCATCGTTCTCTGGTGCGACGAGCGCCGAGATCCGGTGAAACTTGAACTCGTCGAACCCGTACCCGATGACGGCTGTCGCCGCTTCATAGGCGACACCTCTGCGCCAATGACTAGGCGCGACTTCAAATCCGATTTCAGCCCTGAAATATTGGGGCGTCCAGTTATGAAAGCCGATCGTCCCGACGAGCTCATCGGTCACACGGTCACATATCGCCCATCGAATTGCTTTCCCTTGTTGAAATTGATCTTTAAAATAGGCGATGACATTCTTCGCCTCATACACGGCAAGCAACGGATCAGATCCGTAATAGCGCATGACTTCCTCGGTCGAGAGGATCACGTAGAGTGCCCGCGCGTCCCTAGGCTCGAGTTCTCTCAGGATAAAACGATCTGTAGCGAGCTCTGGAAAACTCTTCTTCAACCCCCACATGCTGAACCCGCCTTTCTTCTACCTTTTCTCTAATTATACCTAGTTTTCCTCAAAAACCATCATCTCAATCATCTCGACCGCTCCAATATGGCACACTCGGGACGGATTTGCTAAAATCAAATTGTAGTGACTTCGAACTGAGGGGATTAATATGTCAAAACAGTTGTTCTACATTAAACAAGACCGGGAACTACAACGTTTTACCCTTCATGGGGTGACACTGACGGATGTCGTCGAAGCGTTATCAATCGCCCGACCGATGATCATCTGTCGAACAGACATTAAAGGGATGAGACAATCATCCCGGACGAGGTTTCGCTATATCGAGGCACACGAACTCTCAACGTTCTCGACGAAATACTTGAACAACCAGACGAGTTTCACCGCCATCGACTTTCCCGACTATAATTTACTCGAGTCATTGTCAGACCATGAGATTGCGGAAATCTTGTTTTTGAGCCACATGGAACGAGGGCTGAAAGCGCCGTTCCTCAACTCGATCCAAAATGAGATCGCTTATTTCAACGAGTCGAACGATCGTCACAGTAGCCTCTACATAAAAGACTGGTCGACGATCAATCAGTTCCTGCAAAGCGTGCTTCAAAGTAAACTCGACCGTGACATCCGTAATATCAGCTTCGTCCCGATCCCGCTGCCTGTCATCGATGAAATCTTGGCTTTATCCCCACAAGGGCTGATTATCGATTTCGACCACACGAAACGCAGTCTGTTCAATCGACAAGTCGCCATCTCGTTTTACGTCGCCGGACGATACGAGGACATGTCTGTGCTTGAAGAAGACTTTGACGCCAAAAAGGAATCGATCGCCTTAAAAGGGCAATTGACCTATCGCCGCCGAGCATGGGAAATCGAACGATTTTAAGTTCATACGTGTATGAAAGCCAAAAGAGCCTGTAAAATTCAGGCTCTTTTTTGCTATCGCGTTCGTCTTTATTTCGTTCCAAATCGCTTTGTCTAACGACTTTATCGTTATTTTTAAAAATTGATAACAAATTGTCTTAATTTTTCGTTAAATTAAGTCTTTTCTTTTCACGATAGGACGGTATACTAGGAATAACCTTCTGGAGGGACGGAAGGCAATATAGAGAAAGCGAGGTGAAAATCTATTCATCTGTCGATGGATAGATCTACGAAATGGAACAACTGAAAGTACAGGGAATTTCTTCGTTCACCAAGTTTGCGACGAATGGAAACATGCTGAAATTAAAAGACGCAATTGCCGGCGAGCAGCGGATTTCGCTTCAAGAAGCGACCGATATACAAGTCTCGATGCTCGACGAGGAC
Organism: Exiguobacterium sp. SH31; assembly: GCF_001816105.1. Taxonomy (NCBI): domain Bacteria; kingdom Bacillati; phylum Bacillota; class Bacilli; order Caryophanales; genus Exiguobacterium; species Exiguobacterium sp. SH31. The sequence goes on along the minus strand of NZ_LYTG01000102.1, from coordinate 5,276 downwards.
CATTCGCGCTTCACTATATTTGGTCAGTCGCGCCCACTCGTGGAACTGACCCTTCCTCACCATTCTTGTGAAGTGTTATATGCATGGCTGCTTCACAAATTAAAACGACAAAAAATCAAATTGGCTTCAAACGCTTAATAAAAGCGCGTCCTCATGAGGGCGCGCTTTGTTCATTCCTCCGATAGATGGTGACGCCCCCATGTTTGGCGGCGCCCACGACTTGGAACAACCACTCTTTCTCGATCAACAGTGACCGTACTGTCAAAAAGTCGTCTTTCGGTACGATTAACTCATCGATTGAGCCGTCGAGTAACGCTTTGACCTTTTGTTCCCACTCGTTCATTTTGCTTCATTCCTTTCCTTCTGTGCTTCGTTCGCCCAGGCAAATAAGTACTCACCCGTTTTAATCGCGTCTCCCGGTACGAACAGTTCCATCGGCACGTGTGCATGCGACGGAATCTCTCGATTGATTGCGAGCACGACCGGTTCATCGAGTGCTGCTTCAATGTAGTCGGCAGCAAACGTGATCACTTCATCCGCAGACATTGTTCCCTCGTTCGCAAGAGCCGCTGCATAGGCCGCGTCCACCTCATTATCTTTCAACAGAACACGTCCGTGCTCGAGCAGCGTGAACGGTGGCTTCGCGTCGACGTGAAACACCTCATAGGCGCGATAGCCCGTTTCATCACACGATAGGAGCGGAACGAAGCGGCGTTGTCCCGTCCATTTCTTCAATTGAAACAACGTCCGCATCGACGCAAATGACTTCGCACCAGTCGCATCTTTTTCGACCAAGATCGTCGGCGAACTCGCCGCATCCGCTTGATCCCTTCCCATAAACAACCAACTTTCAACTTCAGACACGAGTATCAACGATTTTTCCTCCCCACGATCCATTCTGATCCGGCAATCACGGTGAACGCGACGAGCCATCCACCCACGACATCACTGAAATAGTGAACGTTCAAGATGACCCGACTGAACGAGACGGCCACGAGCAGCACGACGAGCACCGCGACCCAAACGGGCGAGTACTTTCGCCGGTACAAACTAAAAGCGAGCAAACCGTACAAGGCGAGCGAACCCGAGGCGTGCCCGCTAGGAAAACTATACGTCGTCGCATCGAGAGCGGCATCGACGAGCGGCCGGTCGATCTTGTACATACGTTTCAATAGTTGGGTCAAAACTAACGTCACGATGACGACGAGCGGTAATCGAAACGCTTCAAGTTTGTCCCCGCGCCATAACCAATATAGCATGCCGACAAAGGAGAGGCCGATCAACACCGTCACACTGCCGAGTTCTGTCACATAGACGAACAACGGGCCAGACAACGGCGCGACAATCCGATAGACGAACCCGTCGAGCGAAACCGCCCCACCTAAAATGACAATCACCGAGACGATGGCGAAGCCAAGCGTCCCGGCGATTGTCAGTGTTTTTGCGCGATGCATCAATATAATCCTTTGCGTTCACGCATCTCGTCTTCACCGAAATCGTTCATGTCGCGCAACCGGTGCGCGAGACGGCCCGATGCGTTAGCCGCGATCGCACCGACAAGGTCGTCCATGAACGTATGAACTTGACCATCGTCCATCTTCGTATCGAGCTGCTTGATGATCCCGATCTTCGCTTTATCTAAGTAACCGAACGTCGTGACGGCAATTGATCCGTACGTGTTGACGGCCCCGATCGCGATCGTTTCATCGACGCCGAATAAGCCTTCATCTGAAGCGACGATTGAAAGGAGCGGTTCTGACAACTGCCCTTTTTCGGCTAAAATATCGAGCTCTGAACCGACGAGGATCGCGTGTTGGAGTTCGCGTTTCTCAAGGACGGCCTCAACCGACTCGATGCAGTCTTTTAATGATAAGTGCGGTGAATAAGGCGCCTGCATTTGGTAGACGATCTCTGCAATCGATTCAATCGATACGCCCCGTTCAATCAAGCGGGCCCGTGCAGCCTCTGTTACGTCTCGTGAGTGTGGTACTTGTTTCATAATTATTGCGGGCAATTACCCGCGTCACATCCCTTCATCTCGAGAACAGCATGTCTCGAAGTACTCATTCTCTATTATACTGAAAACTTTAAAAAAAACACTAAGCCCACTTTGACTTCATTCGATAAATCGGTCATCATAAACTAGTAGACCATTCATAAAGGGGGAACTGGAATGAAGATTGGGGTAGTCTTATTTCCATCAAAACAAGTTCAAGACTTCGCCAACTCGTATCGAAAACGGTACGATACGAAGTACGCTTTGATTTCGCCACACGTGACGATCAAAGAACGTACCGAAGTCGACGAAGCCGAGTTACCAAAAGTGCTCGAGTATTTACAACAAATCGCTGAGACGACGAAGCCGATTCAGTTGAAGATCGACGGTGCCCGCTCGTTCGCGCCGACGAACAACGTCCTTTACTTAAAAGTGTTGCCGACGCGCGAACTCGAAGCGCTACAAACTCGCTTACACGAAGGTGCACTCGATCAGCCTCCGAAGTACGAGTTCCTCCCGCACATCACGATCGGACAAGATCTGACCGACGCCGAGCTGTTCGATGTGCTCGAACGGATGCGGATGGAACAAGTCCATTTTGAAGAGACGATCAACCGTATGGCCGTCATGTATGAGCTCGAAAACGAAACATGGAACGTCTATGAGACGTTCCGGTTCCGAGGTTAATATTATACGCTCCGGTCGACGAAACGACCGGGGCTTTTTTCTTGTTCAGCTTCTAACCATTCTTCTTGACGCGGAATAATCCGCTGGACCCGCTGGATGCGAGTGACCGGTTCGATGTTCGCCCGTTCTGTCGGTTGGACCTGGCGATTCCCATATTGGACGACCGTAAAATCAATCTGATAAGGACCCATGATCTTCCCTCCCTCACAAGTCCTTACCCCAAACGGTTACGCTATAATACAAAAAGAGCGCATTTACGCGCTCTTTCCCAAACTTATAAAATATGGTAGCCGCTGTCGACGTGGATGACTTCTCCCGTGATGCCACTCCCCATGCCCGATAACAAGAACAGACCGGTCGAGGCCACTTCTTCAGCCGAGACGTTCCGGCGCAGTGGTGCCTTTTGCTCGAGCTCAGACAAGATGCTGTTAAAGTCGCCGACGCCTTTCGCCGACAACGTCCGAATCGGTCCAGCGGAAATCGCGTTGACTTGCACGCCTTGCGGGCCGTATTCGTTCGCCAAATATTTGACGCTCGAATCGAGCGCGGCCTTAGCGACACCCATCAAGTTGTAGTTCGGTACGACCCGTTCCCCTCCGAGATACGTGAGCGTGATGACCGAAGCGTTCTCTGCGAAGTAAGGTTTTGCCGCCTTGACGACCGCCGTCAAACTGTACGCCGAAATATCGAGTGCTTGTGCGAACTGACCGCGCGTCATCTCCGAGAATTCACCGCGCAACGCTTCTTTATCCGCGAAAGCGATTGAATGCGCAATCCCTTGAATCAGACCGACTTGCTCATGGATCGAACGGAACGTCGTGTCGATCGCTTCATCGTTCGTCACATCACACTCAAGCAACAGTGCTTCTTGGCTCAACTCAGCAGCGAGTGATTCGAGACCTGACTTGAAACGTTCAGACGCATAAGTGAGAACGAGCTTCGCTCCTGCCGCGTCGAGCGTTTTCGCGATCGCCCAAGCAATCGAGCGTTTATTGGCAATCCCCATGACGACGTACGTCTTGTTCGTTAACGTTGGATAAATTGACATTGTGAACTCCCCTTTTTAGTACCTGGTTATAACATCTGTTATCAGATTACAGAATGGTGTCTGTTTTGTCAACCGCCTCGTAACGTATTGCGATTTTTTATAGTTACGGTAAGATAAAATACGTATAGAAAGGGTGAGACGACTTCATCATGAACCGCATTCAATCTTATTTAAAAAGTTTAGACACGACACTTCTGACAATCGTCTTCTTCTTGATGGTCATTAGCCTAGGTGCCATTTACACGGCACAACCGATGTTGCCAACACGATTACAACATATTAACTTCGCCTTCGATCAAGGAATCCGTTACATCATTGGATTCGTCGCCATGTTTGCCATCATGACAATCGAATACGAGCAGTTGCGAAAAATTCATTGGTATCTCTACTCCTTTGGTTTATTGCTTTTAGTTGGCTTAATTCCGCTCCGGGATACCACACTCGTTCCAAATATTAATGGGGCGTATGGATGGTATAATGTGCCTGGTTTCAGTTTTCAACCAGCTGAATTTATGAAGTTGTTTTTACTGATTTCCATGGCCACAATCGTCTACGACCACAATAAACGTTACGGTTCGTCTCAACAGGATGCGTGGCTGTTAATGAAACTAGTATTACTCGCCATCCCGCCTCTTGGGCTGATTGTCACGCAACCAGACTTAGGGACCGGGCTTGTTTTAATCACGATGCTCGGTGCGATCATCATCGTGTCAGGGATCGGTTGGAAGTGGTTGCTCGGCCTGTTCAGCGCCGCCGCCGTGACAATCGGTGGGTTCATGTACTTGTTTTTCTCGCATTTCGAGGTGCTTCAAAGCTTCGTTCCGGGCCACGCCTTGAATCGTTTCCAAGCATGGATTTACCCATATGAATACTCTGACGATTTAGCGTTCCAGTTGATCAAATCGCTTCAAGCCATCGGTTCTGGCCAAATGTTCGGAACTGGCTATGGTCAAGGTTTAGTCTATCTACCAGAGTCGCAGACCGATTTTATTTTTGCCGTCATCGCTGAGCATTATGGTTTTATCGGTGCAGCAATCGTGATCATCGTCTTCTTCTTGTTCTTGTACCGGATGATTCATATCGCGCTCGAAGCGAGCAGTCCATTCGGAAGTTACATCGTGACCGCCGTCATCGCCATGTTCACGTTCCAGATCTTCCAAAATATCGGAATGACAATCGGTGTCCTCCCGATCACCGGTTTGACCTTGCCGTTCATCAGTTACGGGGGTACCGGGATCATCATGAACATGATTGCCATCGGGCTCGTCATGAACGTCGCCTCAAAATCAAAAACGTATATGTTTGACGACGATTAAACATAGCCCCGCACTCATTTGAGCGCGGGGCTATGTTTTGTTCACTCGTGTTCGAGTTGAAAGTCGACGGGGTAAGCCGCTTCGATTACGATACTCTCCCCTGTCAACGGATGATCGAACGCGGCAGACGAGCTGTGAAGCGCGTGACGGGCGAGCACGGGACGTCCGCCATACATCGTATCCCCGAGTAATGGATGACCAATGTGGCGCATGTGGACGCGTATCTGAT
>NZ_LYTG01000101.1:0-12037 GCF_001816105.1 Exiguobacterium sp. SH31 | reverse complement strand
AACGCCGTATAGTCACCGCGCGACTCGACGTGACGGACGTGTGTGACGGCTCGTTGCCCGTCGTCTGTGACGACGCGTTCCATGATCGAGTGTTCGGCCCGACCGATCGGCGCATCAATCGTCTGTCGTTCGACTAGTCCTTCGACGAGAGCGATATACGTCCGGGACAAACCACCTCGCTTTTGAAGTTCGCTGAAGCGATGGTGCACGTATGCATATTTAGCGAACAAGACGACACCAGACGTGTCCCGGTCGAGCCGATTGATCACATGAATCGCCGAGTGCAATCCAATTCGTTCATAGTAACCTAGCACAGCGTTCGCAAGCGTGTCGTCAGGATGAAGCCGAGACGGGATCGTCGCGATGCCTGCCGGCTTGTCGACGGCGAGCAAATAGTCATCCTCGTAGATGACCGTGAGCGGACGCCGTGAACGGACCATCGTCTCCGCTGGCTGCTCAAGCGGAAAATGAACCGCAACTTCATCGCCGCTCGACACATCAAAGCGAACAGTTCGCGGCTTCCCGTTCACTAAGATGAGGCCACCGTGTTTGACTTGCGTCAACATCTTGCGTGAGATGCCACAATCCCCCATCAAAAAGTCGCGCAGCGGGACGTTCGTCTCCGCGACACGACGTAATGTAAAACCGTACATATGTTACTTCCCTTCCTCGATGAACGATTCGCGCACCCGACGCCAAAACGGGAACGGACGGAACCGGGCGAACGTCACTTTTTCTTTCGCGACCGCGCAACGGATCGACTGGACGTTCGACCACGACAGTGCTTCCTGATGGTCGAACGCGAGCTCAAACTCCGTTTTCGTATGCGGCTTGATTTTGACTTGGTGGTGCTTCGGCAACAACAATGGTGAGCCGATCGTCCTGTAGACGAGATTATTGATCGACGCCATCTCGGTCACTTGGATCGCCTCGATCGATGGATGGACGATCGCACCGCCGAGCGCTTTATTGTAGGCGGTCGATCCGGACGGTGTCGAGATGCAAAGACCGTCTCCCCGGAACGTTTCAAAGTAATCGTCACGGATCGACAAGTCACACACGAGCGTGCGCTTGTAATTTTTAATCGTACACTCGTTCATCGCCAACTGCCGCTCGGTCGTCCCGTCCTCATAGTCGATCAACACTTCGACGAGCGGATAAGATACCGGTTCGAACGACTCGCTCGTGATCATCTCTGTCAATTCATCGAGCTCGTCCGGTTGCCAGTCGGCGTAAAAACCGAGATGGCCCGTATGGATGCCGACGAGAAGGGTGTCGTCTAGCCGGTCGACATATTCATGGAACGCCTGTAGCATCGTCCCGTCCCCACCGACCGAAACGACGATCCGAGGTTGTTCCGAGACGGAATGTCCCGCCCCGGTCAACTTGTCTGTCAACTCACGCGCAATCTCCGCGGAACGCGCATCTCCCCTTGACACAATCGCAAACTGCATACACTCACCCCCTAGTCTTGGTCCGTTTGGACGTTCATTTCTTTATCACGAAACACTTGCTGCGCATCTTGAATCTCGACGCGGAGCTGACTCATCTCAGCATCGAGCAGAAACGCCGCCTCCGCGGCCCGGCGCAGCCGTTCTTGGACTTCTTGCGGCATGTCGCCATCGTATTTATAGTTCAACGAGTGCTCGATTGTCGCCCAAAAGTTCATCGCGAGCGTCCGAACTTGGACTTCAACGAGCGTTGGGAATTCCCCGTGGATCGTCTGGACCGGGTATTCGATGATAATGTGATACGACCGATAACCCGATTCTTTTTGATTCGTGATGTAGTTCCGTTCCTCTACAATTTTAAAGTCGGTCCGGTGGTGCAACAGCTCGAGGACCTGTACGATATCATCAACAAATTGACACATGATTCGAAGCCCGGCGATGTCTTGCATCTCGGTCGACAAGTGATCATAGGCGATCTGTTTGCGTTTCGCTTTCTCGAGGATGCTTCCAACCGGCTTGACCCTGCCGGTGACGAACTCGATCGGAGAATGGTCATTTTGCGAGTTGTATTGCTTACGGATCGCTTTAAACTTCACTTTCAGTTCATCGACCGCAATTTGATACGGCACTAAAAATTGATCCCAGTCCACTGATTGCATATGCTGTCACCACTTTCGTTCGTTTCGGAAAACCTTGCTTTTTTCCGTATGTATCCGATTGTATGGTATCATAAACCAACAATTGTTCATAGAATGGAGCGATGACGAATGACCCAAGAAGTGGAAATTGAGTTTAAATCGATGCTGACGAAGGATGAGTATGAGACGTTGCTCGAATCGTATCAGTTATCCGACCAAGTCAAATGGCAAGCCAACGATTATTTCGATACGCCCACGTTTGAACTGCGCAGCCAAGGCGCGGCCTTGCGCATCCGTGAGAAGAAGAGCGGTCAAGTTTTGACACTCAAACAACCGCACGATGTCGGACTGCTCGAGACGCATGCACCGATCGATGAAAAAGCGGCAGAAAATTTGTTCAAGTACGGCATCATCCACGACGAACAGATGAAACAAGCCCTCGCCACGTTCAATTTGACCGGACCGCTCGAACATTTGGGCCGGCTCGAGACGAAGCGTGCTGAAATCGAGACGTCAGACGGTCTGCTCGTGCTCGATGAAAGTCATTATTTGGAGATTTGTGATTACGAAATAGAATTCGAAGTGACGGACGAAACGGCAGGCCGAATCGCGTTTGAAAAGCTGCTCTCGAGCCATAATATCCCGTTACGTCCGGCCAAAAATAAAATCGTCCGATTCATGGAAGAAAAGATGGGACGGAGTGAAGGTTGAGCAGATACGTTGCCAACCTTTTTTTTCGTTGCTACAATGAGCATACGATATATTTGATTTTGTTTACGAGAGGAGGCGACACAATGGAACTTGAACAATGTAATGAGTCATCCTGTTCACTGGAAGAATCTTCTATCCAAGTAACATATAAGCCATTAGAGTTATTCTATTTCATGGACATCTCTGATCCCGACGGTTTTCACGTGATGACACTCATTAAAAAACTCGAGCTCGAATACGGGCACTTGATTCGTTTTCGGATGGTCTCGACAGTTCCTAGTTGTGTTGGCGGATGTCAGGAAGAGGTTCGCCTTCTCACGATGATCAAGGCTATGGAATTACAAGGGAAACGACATGCGATGCGTTTTTTGCGTCACCTTCATATTAACGACGCCTTTACGAAGGATGCTTCTAATGATGCCGACCTGTGGGAGATCGCGCGCTCTTACGCTGGATACGGACTCGACATCGATGAGTTGGCGGCAGATATGCAGTCGAATCAACTCTTGAGCGCCCTCGCTGTCGACCATCAAATATTAAAAGACTGGGAAATCGAATCGCTTCCTGCCATGACGTTCGTCACTCGTGACGAGGCGCTCAAAATCGAAGGCGTCTATCCTTACGACGTGTACCAATCCGTTATGAGTGAACTGCTCGGATACGTACCGAATCGGCAAACCGGTTGGAACGTTGAAAAAGTGTTACGTCACTACGACGCCTCGACAATCACTGAGCTCGCGTTCATCTTAGAGCTCGACAAGCCGGTCATCGAACGGGAACTGAAAAAACTGTCGCTCCAGCAACGTTGCCGCCCCGTCCCCGGATGCAGCGGTCAAGCATGGGCCACACAAAAATAAACGGATACAAAAAGAAACCCACGGCCGGGGAGCCGTGGGTTTTTGACGTCTCAAGCGGGGACAAGAGACGCCGATCTTAACACCCGGGGAAGGTGTCAAGACGGGAGAAAGTTTACGGTCAATAAAGGGGTTTGTGATTGATTTCACACTTATAATATAACCATAGGCTCGCCTATTGACAAGCACTTTGTTCATATTGTCACATAATGTTCACGCACGTGCGCGATTACGAAAACAGGAGTGATTCCATCTCATCGAGGACGGATTCAAACTGATCGAGCGCCGCTAACACAGGTGCTTTCGTCGTCATGTCAACGCCGGCCGCCTTCAACACCTCGATCGGGTAATCGCTCGACCCGGCTTTTAAGAATTTGTCGATATAACGTTTAACGGCAGGCGCACCTTCGTCCATGATTTGTTGCGACAACGCCGCTGACGCCGAAATTCCTGTCGCATACTGATATACATAGTAGTTGTAATAGAAGTGCGGGATACGGGCCCACTCGAACGCGATCTCTTCGTCGATGACGATGTCGTCGCCGAAGTAACGCTTGTTCAACTCAAGATACGTCTCGTTCAAGTATTCTGGTGTGAGCGAGATGCCGTCTTGGGCCGCTTGATGGATCTTATGTTCGAACTCGGCGAACATCGTCTGACGGAACAGCGTCCCCCGGAACGTCTCGAGTTGATTGTTGAGCAAGTAAAGGCGCTCGGCTTTGTCCGTCCGTGTCTTCAACAAATAGTCGTTCAAGAGCGCCTCATTCGTCGTCGAGGCGACTTCTGCCACGAAAATCGAATAGTCCCCATACGGGTACGGTTGCGTGGCACGCGTGTAGTGACTGTGTACCGAATGACCGAACTCGTGGGCGAGTGTGAACAAGTTATTCACGTTGTCTTGCCAGTTCATCAAGATGAACGGTTGCGTGTCGTACGCGCCAGACGAATAGGCACCGCTACGTTTGCCGCGAGTCTCCCGGACGTCGACCCAACGTGAGTCGAGACCGTCTTTGACGATTTGGACGTACTCGTCTCCGAGTGGAGCCAGACCGTTGACCATGAGCTCTTTCGCTTCTTCATAAGGCACTTTCATCTCGACGTCTTTGACGAGTGGCGTGTAAAGGTCATACATGTGCACTTCGTCTACACCGAGCGCTCGTTTACGAAGCGCGACATAACGGTGTAACAGATCGAGCCGTTCATTCACCGCTTCAACGAGTCCATCGTATACCGATTCAGGAATCGAGTTGTTGTGGAGTGCCGATTGACGCGCACTCTCAAACTTGCGCACCGTCGCATAAAAGTTGTCCTTCTTCACGCTCCCAGACAGAGTTGACGCGAACGTGTTCAAGTATTGTTTGTACGTCCCATACATCGCTTTGAAAGCCGTCTCACGCACGCTCCGGTCTGCCGACTCTAAAAACGTAATGTAACGACCGTGCGTCAGTTCGACTTCTTCTCCTTGCTCATTCTTCACTTTAGGGAATTTCAAATCGGCGTTGTTGAGCATGCCGAACGTCGAACTCGATTGTCCGAGCACGTCGCCGGCTTGGGCGAGGATCGCTTCTTCCGCTTCCGTCAAGACGTGGGGCCGCTCTTGCGCCAACTCATCGAACGCATGACGGTAGACGGTCAACCCTTCGTGGCCGCCCATGAACGCAGTGATCTCACTTTCGTCGATGGCGAGCAGTTCTGGTGTCATGAAGGCAAGTTGAGCCGAAATTTGAGCGGCGAGTGACCCGGCACGGTCGTTCAGCGCCTGATAATGGCTGTTGGCCGTATCTTCGTCATAGCGCATATGGGCGTATGTATACAGCTTATGCAGTTGACGCGAGATTTCGTCACGGAGCTGCAGCGCCGCGTAAAGTGTCTCGGCCGACTCCCCGAGTTTCCCTTTGAATTCAACGAGTTCAGGGATTCGGGCTTTGAGTGTCTCAAAGTCTTGCTCCCACGCTTTGTCGTCTGCATAGATGGTTTCTAAGTTCCACGTCTCCTCGACGGGTACTTGTTGTCGTGTTAGTACTTCTGACATATGTCCACTTCCTTTTCTCAGTTTATATACGATTTCGCCATGAATCGCTGAAACCCTTGAAACAAACGAATATCGTCACGAAGTGCTGCTTCGAGCGTGACTGGGACTTGCCAGTCGATGACGTTTTCTGACAAGCCGAATACGTTCAAGAGTTGTCTCCATTGTAACTGAAACGAAGAAACAAAGTCGCTTGTCGGGGTCGCGTTGAACTGACGGCATGTCTTCTCGATGCTAAAAGCGAGCGAATCCTTGGGCGCTTCCCATCGATTTAAATACAAGACCGTTTGAAATTCGAACGGATGAACATGAACACCCCACAGCGCCGGGAGCGGCAAATAACAGACCGTCGGCAAAAGTGACGGTAACATGCCGAGCGGATAGAGACGATTCAAGATCAGCCGTCTGTAGAGCGGCGTCGGATAAGGCGGCGTCATGCGCTTACGCCGCACGAGTTGAATCCATCGGTGCGCATCAAACCGATAAAACGGCTCAAACGGCGAGACGTCAAAAGATGTCGCTGGCACCCACGCACCTTGTGCCCGTCTGAGCGAGATTGGACACCCGACGAACCGGTACAACGCGTTCTTGACCGGAACGATCAGCGTGCGCCGCCGTGCGATCTCGTACCTCATCCACGGTGAGAAGGACGGCACCGGTTCAAGGCGTAATCCGCTCGCGATCCAGATGACGGCAAGACCGTTTCGCTCATAGTGTCTCGTCCGTTCTACGTAAGAATCGATTGCTAGCGGTGAGGCCTGTATTTCGACGACGAATGACGACCCCGCTTTTGTCGCGACCAAGTCAGCCCGTCTCCCGTTCAGATCCACTTCTTGCTCGACATCATATCCGCCCGCCTGCAGCCATTGTCTGACGCCCCATTTATCGGTTCGGTGACCAGCCGACTCTCCGCTCCCACACGTTTGAACGTGAGAAAAATGGAGCCGTCGTTTCGCTCCTCGTTTGACAATGACCCGTTCTCCGCACTGTGGACATGAAAAAGGGGCAGCCGGTTCGATTTGCCTCCGACTCAACGTATGGGCATCGACGTACTCCCCTGTCTGATCGATTGCGAACCGCATCCCGCTTCCCCCTCATAATAATGGTGAAAACATTCGTGCCAAAGATTCAACGAGTTTGATGAAATAAGATCGTTCTGCGAACGCGCCCAATTCCAACTCGTGAGACCCTTCAAAATCTTTGTAGATGTCTTGCTTGAGCTGATGAACCGAGTTCGTGTTGTACAGCAGTGCGTTCACTTCAAAATTGAGATGAAAACTGCGGAAGTCCATGTTTGCCGTCCCGATCGTCGCCAGGCCGTCATCGATGACGATGACTTTCGAGTGCATGAATCCTTCCTCGTACAAATAAATCTTGACGCCAGAGCTGAGCAACTCCTCATAATAAGATCGGCTCGCATAGAAGACGATTTTATGGTCCGGGAAGCTCGGTAAGACGATGCGGACATCGATCCCCGACAAAGAAGCTGTCTTCAACGCACTCATAATATCCTCGTCAGGAATCAAGTACGGTGACGAGATGTACACCGATTTTTTGGCGGCGTTGATAAGTGCGAAATAAATCGACTTCATCGTCTCGTACGGCTCGTCCGGTCCGCTGGCGACGATTTGGACACCGCCGCTCGCGCTACGTACCGTCTCGAGCGGCTCTAGGTAGAACGGCGTGAACAAGCGCTCACCCGTCATATAGTACCAGTCTTGCAGGAAGATCAGCTGCAGTTCCGATACCCCTTCCCCTCTGACGTAGAGATGCGTGTCACGCCAAAATCCGAACTTCGTATGCTCCCCTAAATACTCGTCCCCGACGTTCAAACCGCCTGTGAACGCTTCGGTCCCGTCGATGACGACGATTTTCCGGTGGTTCCGGTAGTTCGTCTTGCTCGAGACGAGCGGTAAGACGACGGGAAAGAACGCCTGGACGTGGACACCAGCTTGTCGCATCTCTTCGAAAAAAGAACTGCTCGTATGGATCGATCCGACCGCATCGTACAAAAACCGGACCTCGACCCCTGACCGCGCTTTTTCAATCAAAATACGTTGAATTTCCCGAGAAATACGATCTTCCCGGAAAATGTAGTACTCGAGGTGAATGTGACGCGTCGCCCCGTTCAAGGCTGGCAATAGTTTCGAAAACTTTTCTTTTCCGTTCGTGAGGATTTGTGTATACGTGTTCGACGAGACGGGTAATTGATTCAATGAAGACGTTAAGTGGAGCAACTTCTCATAATCATCGTGCGGAAACATGAGCGATGGCGAGAGTGTCATCGCTTTTTGCCGATAAGCGAGATACGTTTCTTCATCCAACATCGCCTTCTCATTGAACATGCGTCTCCGCCGATAGTTTTGACCGAAGACGAAGTATGCGAATAAACCGACGACCGGAAATCCGAGCATGACGATTGCCCAGATGAGCGTTCGTTGCGGATTACGGTTCTCGAGCAAGATGACGAGCAAGATGCTAAACGTCGTCAGAAAGACGAGGATCGTGAACAGCCCAATCACTTGCGAGCTCCAGTAATAAGATAATACGGCAATGAGCCCTGCGAGCAAAAGAAGGGATAATAGTACTTGTATGCGTCGCAACATATTATAAGCTGACCCCGTTTCTGTCATGTATTATCATTAATTATACATCGGAACGATATCTTTTTGAGGGGAGTGGAGAAAATATGGGGACTTTTCTAGTGACGGGGGCGACGAGTGGCATCGGTCGTGCGGTCGCCTTACGGTTAACGGAAGAAGGACACGACGTCTTAGGCGTCGGACGTGATGAGACGAGAGGTGCGGCACTCGAACTCGAATCGGATAACACGATCACGTTCCTGAAATGTGATTTATCTCAAGCTGACGAGGTCGAGGCGCTCATGGATCGCCTCGTAGCCGATCAAGTCGTCCTGCACGGAGTATTCAACAACGCCGCGACGTTCGGTCGTCCCGGTACGCCTGAACGGTTGCCGGCCTCTGCTTTTGAGGAAGTATTCGAACTAAACGTGTTGGCGACAAACCGCCTCATTCAACGCGCGATTCCGCTCCTCGCGACTGGTTCAAGCGTGGTCAACAATGCAGCGATCGTCGGACACGTCAAGTTCCCGCCGATGCTCGGTCCATACGCCGCTTCGAAAGCGGCCGTCATCGCGCTGACGAAGACGTTCGCCCATCGGATGAAAGGAAAGATTCGTTTCAACGCCGTCTGTTTCGGACCGGTCGATACGCCGCTCAGCCATAAGCTGTACGGCGGCGAGGCGAAATTCAAAGACGCGATGAGCCATCATTTCCGCGGGAATGCCGCTTCACCGGAAGAAGTCGCACCGGTCGTCACGTTTTTATTGAGTGATGCATCGAGCTATATTAACGGCCAAGCCATCACCATCGACGGTGGCTACAGCCTGTCTTGAACGCGAAAAGGGGTCGTCTACGAATTAGACGGCCCCTTTCGCTTTTGTGCGAACAGATGTATATTATGCCTTGATCTTCCTCGCTTGCATCATCTGGGTCGTCAAGAACGCCTTTTCGCGCGGATGCAAGTCGTCCCAGTTGAGCACGTCTTCAATGTAATCGACGAACTCTTCAAACGTGTCATGATGCGTTGGATGAGCGCGCAGGCGTCCGATTCGGATCGCCTCGAAAATCGACGCCATCACGAAAATGTCATGGCTCGCGTACGTCTTGATCGGCGCGAGCGCCTCGAACAACGTCGCTTCCATCGCTTTCCGTTTGATGTGCCAATCACTCTTGCCGTTTGAGAAGACGAAATCTCCTTCCGGAAGTTCACTTAATTCCCGTAAGATGTCCCCGATATAGTGAATCGCATGAATCGCCGTGTTCGGGTCGTTAATTCCCGGTGACACTCCTTTAAGGGCGATCTCACTCAATTTTTCGATGACGAAGGCCGGGTCTTGAATCGATGAACGGATCTCGCCGATTTGAAAAACATCTTTGTCGAGAGCGTCATCCCCTAGCCAATATCCGAGAATATCTCCTTCCGCCACAAAGTCGCCGACCGCGACGACCGATTCGAAACTGATGTCATGATCTTCTTGTTTCTCGCTCGAGAACAGTTGAACATAGCCGGTCCGTGAGGCGTACACCGCTTGCCCTGCTTCGAACGTATGGACCGATCGCTTCAGCACGATGCTCACCTTCCCGTCCTCGACCGCTTGTTTCTGTTTGACAATGACGGACAGTGCCTCTCGATGTAAGGACGATAACAGGCGTTCAGCTTGAATCGAGACGCTGATCGTCTGAATGAACTTGACGAACGCCCAGATCGAACTGACGACTAATACGACGCTGACACCTGAGGCGAGGACGGCGTCCTCTTCCGAAGTCCGAATGAGAAATAAATTCGTGATCCCGTACACGGTCGTCATGATGAAAATACCGAGCGTATGTTTCGAAGCCGAGTTTGTTAAAAAGTTATTGATCGTACGGGGCGAGAATTGAGATGAATACGTCGTCAGCACGACTAAAATCGTCGAAAAACTGAACGTCATCATCGTCATGAGACTCGTGAACGACGACGAAAGGACGGAAGCAGCTGAATCCTGATCCAAATAAATGATTTCTGGCAACAGTTCGCGGAAAAAGCTACCGAAATACTGCGTCAGAAACGTTAATACGATACCACCTGTCCCATACAAAAACGGGACGAACCACGTACTGTCTGACAACGTCAATTGTAAACGCTTGAGCATCAAGTCACCTCTTCAATATGTATAGATTAGTAAAAAAATCGCCTGTCCGCTTGAACAGGCGATTCGAGTTTAGAAATAGTGACGTACTTTCGAGAACACGTCGCCGTCGAGAATCGGTTTACCGTACTCCTCGAGCATAGCGAGGGTTTGCGTACTGAACGACAAATATTCGGCTAAAAGACTGAGGACGTTCTCTTCTTCTTCCGGCTCCATCTCGTCCGGGAAGTCGATCCACAAGTAGTAACGGTTTTCATAATGGAATAACTTGAGGGTGACGTTACTCAGCGTATCACCGGCCCGTTTGCTCAGAGCGATAATCGCCTCAAAGTCATCCGTATCCATAGCTAACGGAGCCCACGCCTCCGGTTCAGCTTCGACTTCATCGAGTTCACTCAACTGGTCGAGAACAGACTGTTGATCACGCGCTTCGTCGATTGCGTTGCGCAAGAGCGACCCGAGTTCTGCGTCGTCTTCTGTGTCGATCACATTTTTCGCGATCGTGACGGTCACTTCAAGTCCTTTTTCAAACGCTTGTACTTGTATCCATAGTGGACCATCGAACGAGATATCTTCCCGTTCGTGCGCTTCGTCCATCATCTGCCAGAACAGCTGCTCACCACGTTCTCGGTTGTACCAAATTTCATCCCGGGCGAATCCGCGTTTCTCGATATCGACATAAGTGATGAAAAACTTGACGGTATTGTCATTGATGCGCTCAATTTTCACGATTGTCCACTCCCTTCTGACCTCACTCCTACTTCTTAAGGAGGAGAGGGGAAATTGTCTTGTTATCATAGTACCCTTTTTTTGACCTGTCAATCTATTGATGATGGGGTGTGTACCACTATTTTATCGGAAAAACGAGATAATAAAAAGCACACTGCTTAGACAGTATGCTTCCTCACTCGTTGACGAGTCGTTGCGCTTCTTGAAGTTGGAACGTACGAACTTTGCGAGGCAAGAATCGACGAATCTCATCTTCGTTATATCCGACTTGAAGGCGTTTTTCATCAATCAAAATCGGACGGCGAAGGAGGCCCGGATATTCTTGAATCAAATCGTACAACTGCTGAAGCGAAAGTGCGTCGACCGATACATCGATTTTCGAGAAAACTTTTGAGCGGGTCGAGATGATCTCATCTGTGCCGTCTTCTGTCATGCGTAAAATCTGTTTAATCTCATTGAGTGAGAGTGGTTCTGAGAATATGTTTCGTTCTGTAAATGGGATATCATGCTCTTCGAGCCAAGCCCGTGCTTTTCGGCACGATGTACAGCTCGGAGACGTATAAAGTGTGACCATTTTCGTTCCTCCCTGATCAAATGTTCGTCCATTTTTTTAGTGACTCTTCTTGTATACCCAAAATCTCGTTCACGTAATTATAATAATTCTTATTTATTGAAACTTCAATGATATTCTTTCTCATCCGGGTAAGAAAAGAGGACGCATTCAGAAGAATGCGACCTTGATCGACCGTTCTACGAAGCTGGAATCCGAGAAACCGGTTGTGACACCGTTTCCTTCCCTGGCTTCACTTGCAAGTCTTTCAATTTCTTCTTGAGCACTTCTTTTAACAGTTTCTTTTTTTGTTGCAGTACTTTGTCACGCTCTTTCATGGTCTCTCACCCCCATGGACGAAAGG
>NZ_LYTG01000100.1:0-5047 GCF_001816105.1 Exiguobacterium sp. SH31 | reverse complement strand
AACCATTACTGTATCTGAAAATCTTAAAGTTGCACTAATCTATAGTTGAATTATAGCACATCCTATTGAAAAATGTTGAACAATCTCGTAAAAAATCATGATTTCACACGTTCCAAATTTGCATTTACTTATCCATTCCCGTATAGTTAATAGAAATAATCTTTGAAATCACCAAGGAGGAGAGCACGAATGAGAATCACGTTAGAAACGATCATGCAGCATCACGTCACCCAGAAATACTTGACACGATCTGGATTAAAACATGCCGTTGACGTTTGTGAACGCGCTCTCGAATTGGCGACACGACGAGGGCTCGACACCGATCTAGCAACGAAGGCTGCACTGCTCCACGACATCGGTCATTACGAATGGTACACCGAGGGTAAGTGGAACTACGACTTGTATCGCCAAAACGATATCCACGCCATCAAAGGCGCGGAACGCGCACATAAACTGTTGATCCGGCTCGGAGAAGATCCGGCTCGGGCCAAGGAAATTTCCGTCATGATCTTGCTTCATACGGATTCTTACCTTCCGCCTAACCGCATCCAACGGACCCCGCTTCAACAACTCGTCCATGATGCCGATACGTTCGTCGAACAGCCGGGCGGCCTCCACCATTACGAGACGATGGAGATTGAAGACGCGCTCGCTCGCGTCCGTTTGATCGATGCCGTCGTCGAGCGGCTCTCGAACTTGCCGCGCATCTCAAACGCCTAACACCGTCCGGGTCTCCCACGGTGTTTTCGTTTGAGCAAAAAAGCCCCGAATCCAATTGGATTCGGGGCTTTTCATATTAGACGAGCTGAGCTTTATACGCCTCATATTCTGCGTCTGTGAGCGAAACATAGTGACCTGGTTCGACTTCGCGAAGCGCAGGGATACTCGAATCTTCATCCGACCGTCCGACAGCACCAAGTGAGCCAGACTCATAGACGATCCGTTTACGTGTCCGTTCGTGTTCTGGATCCGGAAGCGGGATCGCAGACAAGAGCGATTTCGTATAAGCGTGAATCGGGTTCTCGTACAGGCGCTCTGCCGGCGCAAGCTCGACGAGGTGGCCTTGATACATAACGCCGATCCGGTCCGAGATATACTTGACCATCGACAAATCGTGGGCGATGAACAAGTACGTGAGATCACGATCACGTTGCAACTCTTTCATCAAGTTGACGACTTGAGCTTGGATCGACACGTCGAGTGCTGAGATCGGCTCATCGGCGATGATGAATTCCGGTTCAACAGCGAGCGCTCGGGCAATCCCGATCCGCTGACGCTGTCCGCCTGAGAATTCATGCGGGTAACGGCTCGCGTGCTCTTTCGTGAGACCGACTGTCTCGAGAAGGTCGTACACACGGTTCATCCGGTCTTCATTCGTCTTGGCAAGGCTGTGGATATCGATGCCTTCAGCGATGATGTCAGCGACTGTCATACGCGGGTTGAGCGATGCATACGGATCTTGGAAGATCATCTGCATAGCCCGGTTGAATTTCAACTTTTCAGCCTTATTCTTTTTCCCGTGGACGTTCTCACCTTTGAAAAGAACATCACCATCGGTTGCATCGTAAAGGCCGATGATCGTACGGCCTGTCGTCGATTTACCACAACCCGACTCTCCAACGAGGCCGAGCACTTCACCTTTGTAAATATCGAACGAGATGCCGTCGACCGCTTTGACGACGCGGCCTCGGCCAATGTTAAAGTGCTGCTTCAGGTCTCGTACTTCTAGTAATTTCTCACGTTCCATTATTCAGCACCACCTTTCAAAATCGATTTCGCGAACGCGCTGTCAGGACGATACTTGAGCGCGAGCTCACGAATCGCTCTCGGCGGCGTCACTTGCGGTGCTTGTGGGTGCAAGAGCCAGCTCGCTGCATAGTGTGTATCACTAATTTGGAACATCGGCGGTTCTTTTTCAAAATCAATCTTCATCGCATACGGATTACGCGGTGCGAACGCGTCGCCTTTCGGCGGGTCAAGCAAGTTAGGCGGTGTGCCCGGAATGGCCGGGAGCGCTTCGTTCGGATCGTCGGTCGGACGCGGCATCGACCCGAGCAGTCCCCAAGCGTACGGGTGACGCGGCTCATAGAAGATCTCATCGACCGTTCCTCTTTCGACGATTTTACCGGCGTACATGACGGCGACACGGTCAGCCATGTTCGCGACGACACCAAGGTCGTGTGTGATGAAGATGATAGCCGTACCCGTTTTTTGCTGAATGTCTTTCAACAATTCTAAAATTTGAGCTTGGATCGTTACATCAAGTGCTGTCGTCGGCTCATCGGCAATCAATACTTTTGGGTTACATGCGAGCGCGATCGCGATGACGATCCGTTG
Source organism: Exiguobacterium sp. SH31 (assembly GCF_001816105.1). Classification (NCBI taxonomy): domain Bacteria; kingdom Bacillati; phylum Bacillota; class Bacilli; order Caryophanales; genus Exiguobacterium; species Exiguobacterium sp. SH31. The sequence continues at coordinate 2,710 of NZ_LYTG01000100.1, read as the reverse complement.
ACGCATACCACCTGAAAGTTGGTGCGGATATTGCTTAAGACGTGCCTCTGGGTTCGGGATCCCGACGAGCGTGAGCAATTCGAGCGTACGCTTCTTCGCATCTTCCCCCGTCAATCCTTGGTGTTGCTTCAATCCTTCGGCAATCTGTTTGAAGATTGTCATCGTCGGGTTGAGTGACGTCATCGGATCTTGGAAGATCATCGCGATGTCACGTCCCCGTATTTTCAACATTTCTTTTTCTGACAACTTCGCCAAGTCTTTTCCTTCGAACAAAATTTCTCCGTTCGTAATCTCACCTGGCGGGTTCGGAATGAGACGCATGATCGCTTTCGATGTGACGGATTTACCAGAACCCGATTCACCAACGATTGCGAGCGTCTCGCCTTTTTTCAAATCAAACGATACGTTGCGGACGGCTTGTACCGTTCCGGCATACGTATGGAACGAGACCGCTAAGTCTCGGACAGATAAAATCGTTTCCATGCACGAGTCCCCCTCTGTTTAAATTATTTACGCATTTTCGGGTCGAACGCATCACGCAAGCCATCGGCGAGCAAGTTGAAGCTGACCATGAGCAAAACGATGATGATTGACGGGATGACGAGCAAGTACGGGAACGTCCGTAGCTCTTTGTATCCGTCGTTGATCAACGTACCAAGTGACGCTTGTGGCGGTTGAAGTCCGATCCCGATGAAGCTGAGGAACGCCTCGAAGAAGATGGCAGATGGAATCGTGAACATGAGTGTGATAATGATCGCACCGAGCGTGTTCGGGATCAAGTGTTTGAAAATCAAACGGTTACTTGAGGCACCGAGCGTACGGGCAGCCAACACAAACTCTTGGTTTTTCAGTTTCAAAATCTGACCGCGGACGAGTCGACTCATCCCGATCCAGCCGGTGATGGCCATCGCCAAGATAATGGTGAAGACCCCTGGGTCAAAGATCAAGATGAACAAGATGATCAAGATCAAGTTAGGAACACCAGTCAAAATTTCGACGATCCGTTGCATGATGTTGTCAATGCGGCCACCGAAGTAAGCCGAGACGCCGCCGTATGCGACACCGATGACCGTATCGATGATTGCGGCCATCAAACCGATGAAGAGCGAGATCCGAGTCCCTTCCCAAACACGCGACCAAAGATCACGGCCAAGGTAATCGGTTCCGAACCAGAAATTCTCTTCGACGTTTTTCTGTTCATAGAAGTTGATGTCACGCCCACCTAGGTTGGCCATGCCGTCAAATCCGGCCCACTCAAGTCCTGTGACTTTAGGCGGTAGTTTAGCTTGCGAGATATTTTGTTCATAAGCGTCACGGCCTGAAAGCATCGGACCGAACAACGCGAGCAATACGAGAATCAAAATAATAGACAGCGAGACGATGGCCGCTTTGTTTTTCTTGAGACGAAGCCATGCATCTTGCCAAAAGTTCAAACTTTTTCCGGCAATTCGTTCACCGAGCTGTTCGTTCATCTCGACACGTTGGAACATGTCTTGGTCGAACTGCTCGAAATCTTTTTTATTTTCAATCATCAATTATCCCCCCCAAGACGAATACGTGGGTCAACGACTCCGTAGAGCAAGTCAACAAGTAAAATAATTACAATGAACAGAGCCGAGAAGAAGAGCGTCGTGCCCATGATGACCGAATAGTCGTTCAACGTAATCGACGTTACGAACAATTCACCAAGTCCCGGAACAGCAAAGATTTTCTCGATAACGAACGTACCTGTGAGTAGCGCAGCAGTCATCGGTCCAAGGATTGTGATCGCCGGAATCATCGCGTTACGCACCATATGTTTCCACACGATTGCATTCCCGGTTAATCCTTTCGCTTTCGCGAGCGTGACGTAGTCTTGCCCGGTCACTTCTAGCATTTCGGTCCGTACGAAACGGGCGATCGATGCGGTGACCCCTAGCGACAACGAGATGGTCGGAAGGATTGTATGTGCCGGCGAGTCCCAGAACGCGACAGGCAATACGCCCCATTTTACTCCAACGTAGTATTGAAGGAGGGCCGCAAAGACGAACGACGGGACAGAGATCCCGATTACCGACACGAACATTGAACCATAATCGATGTACGTGTTATGGCGAATCGCTGCAACGATCCCGAGCAATAGTCCGGCTAACGTACCAAGCACTAGTGCCTGAATACCTAACTGGGCCGATGGTCCGATTCGTTCCATGATCAACTCCGTCACTGGCCGGTTGGCCGTACGGAACGATACGCCGAGGTCGCCTTGGACAAGGTTACCTAAGTAAGTCGCGTAACGAACTGGAAGCGGATCATTGAGTCCGTAACGATCGTTCAAGATCTGAATTTGCGTGTCCGTTAATTTTTCCTGGTTCTGATACGGCGAACCTGGAAGCAGGTCCATCAGGAAAAATGTGAACGTCGCAATCAAGAAGAACGTGATGAGGCCGTAAACCAGCCGCTGAAGAATATAACGTCCCATAATAAAAACCCCCTATTTTTCTAATTGTGTCTATGCTTGCACCAACAGCGTCACTATGACATATTTCCCTTTTCTTGAATTCACAAAATGAAAGGAATTTTCTGAAAGAATAGGTCAAACGTCATCTCAAGGCTCTTAGCACAGCATATGAAAATCAAAAAACCCTCAGTTTCTGAAGTATTCTGAATTTTCACTGTTACTCCATTATACTTTACCAACAAAACATTTGAATAGTATTTTCTCTCAATTCGA
>NZ_LYTG01000099.1:0-17018 GCF_001816105.1 Exiguobacterium sp. SH31 | reverse complement strand
GAAAAGTGGGGACATGCTTACGCATGTCCCCTCTCCTATTTAGTTGATATCAACGTATTTGTACTGGTAATCAGCACCGAAAAGTTGACGGTTGAAGTTCTCGATGTTCGGACGGATCAAGTAAGCGACACCGGCCTGGTAGATTGGCATGATCGCTTGGTCTTGTTCAATCAAGAGCGTTTCTGCTTCTTTGAATTTATCGTAACGAGCATCGATCTCTGTTTCAGCCGAAGCTTCATCGATCAACTTGTCGTATGCTGCTGACTTGTACTTGATGTCGTTTTGACCGTTGTCTGACGTGAAGATGCCAAGGTTAGTGAGCGGGTCTTGATAGTCAGGTCCCCAAAGGGCGAATGACATCTGGTAGTCCCCGTTCGCTTCGCGTTCGAGCTTGTTGTTGAACGGTTGTTGCGAGATGTTGACCGTTACGTTCGGCAAGTTCGACTCGATTTGGCCTTTCATGTACTCTGAGATTTGTTTTGAAACTTCACTGTCGAATGAAAGCAATTCGATTGTGATCGCTTCGCCACCAGTTGCTTCTTCCCAAAGTGTTGCTGCTTCGTCAGCATTCGTCTCGAAGTGTTGGACGCCTTCTGTGTAATCCGTTCCGTCTTCATACTTGATGAATTCTTTCGGGACGAACGAAGTCGTTGCGATTGAACCGTTGTTCAACAGTTGGTCGATGATACCGGCCGGGTCAACAGCACGAGCGATTGCTTTACGTGCGTTCACATCAGCGAATACTTCATCTTCATGGTTGAACTTGAAGTAACCGACTGTTGAACGAAGTCCTGTGTTGTAGTCTTCGTCTTCTTGGAAAGCAGCGACTTGCTCAGACGCGAGGCCTGCGTAATCAACATCGCCTGCTTCATACAAGTTGACGACCGTTGACGTATCTTTGACGACGCGAACGTCGACTTTGTTGAGGGCGACGTTTTCGGCATCCCAGTACGTATCGTTTTTCGTCAAGACATAACCTTGTTCACGATCCCACTCTGACCATGTGAACGGACCGTTGTAGAGAAGGTTCTCTGTGTTTGTTGCGAAGTCCGCTCCTTGCTCAGTTGCGAACGCTTCATTGATCGGTGTGAACGTACCGAACGATGTGAGTGAGACGAACGATGGGTCCGGACGCTCGAGTGTAACTTCTAGCGTTTTCTCATCGATTGCTTTCACACCGAGTTCTTCTTTAGGAAGCTCACCCGTGTTGATTGCTTCGGCATTTTTTACCGTGTTCATGATATACGCATATTGTGAACCAGTTTCTGGGTCCACGGCACGTTGCCAAGCGTAAACGAAGTCATTCGCTGTAACCGGCTCACCGTTAGACCATTCGGCGTCACGAAGCGTGAACGTGTAGACAGTTTCGTCTTCGTTCAATTCCGGCTCTCCTTCGGCGATGGCTGGAACGGCTTGCCCTTCTTGGTCAAGACGGTAAAGACCTTCCATTGTGTTGGCGATCAAGTTGAACGCGACTGCGTCCGTTGCGAGCGCCGGGTCGGCTGTAGTAATGTCAGACGTGTCCGTCAAACGAAGTACTTTCTCTCCGTTCGAAGACGAACCGCCGTCAGAGTCTCCGCCAGTCGAACAAGCGGCGAGCACTGTACCGAGTGCCAAGATGAGTGTCATCATTAGCAAAATCGATTTTTTCTTCATTGCGATGTCCCCTTTCTAATCTCGTGAAGCTTAGCATTCCGTCGGACTAACATCTTACTCTTTTTCTTTAATTTTCTGAATATTACATAAAGTATCCGACGAAAGAACGTTAGGGCTATTGTAAAAAATTTTTAATCAAACTGTCAACTACGGAATAAACCGCTGTCATTTGAAAAACTTCCTTCTCGCCATAATAGCGGGACTACGCGTATCATAGAACCATAAGCAAACGTGACAAATTGACGTCGTCACGTTGAAAGGAGTTTGTCACATTGAAAAATTTTAGAAGTATATTAATCGTTTGGGGAATTGTCACAATTGCCTATACGGTTTGGTCGTATGTGTCGTACTACCGTGCGGAATCGTTCGCGTTTCATTTGAGCGGCGGCTTGTTCGTCGCCGGCATGATCGTCTTCGCGTTCGGGATGTTCTCACAGATGAGCGCTTCAGGATTGTTCGACGGGATCATGTACGGGTTTAAACGAAATCGCCGCGCCAAACTAAAGGAAATCGATTCCGATTATGAAGAAGACGAAAAAGACGACGACGAGATGAAAGAAGAACGTTCCGCCCGTAAACAATCGGCTTGGCGTTGGGTATATGTCGGGATTGCCAGTGTGATCCTGTCCTACGTCATCACTCTCGTTTGACCTTTTTGTTTTTCCAGCAATATGCTAAACTAAATGCAGAACATAGGAAACACAAGGAAGAAGACAAGTACCTCGAACTCCCTTTCCCCCAGAGAGTCTACGTTGCTGCGAGTAGACGGAGAGCGTTCAAGCGAATGGACTTCAGAGTGGCTCACCTGAACTTGAGTACGGTGAGACGGTTACGCCCGTTAACGCGATCAAGTGGCATGATTTCATGCAAATTTGGGTGGCACCGCGGTTATTCGTCCCGATTTTTCGGGCGGAGAACTGCGGTTTTTTATATTTTATGGAGGTGTAGGCATGGCAACGATATTTTCAGGTATTAAACCGACCGGCGTCGTGACGCTCGGTAACTACTTAGGGGCGATGAAACAATTCGTCGATCTTCAAGAAGAACATGACGCGTACTATTGTATCGTCGATCTTCACTCGATCACGGTCCAACTCGACCGCGTCGAGCTGATGGATAACACCCGCAAGCTGGCGGCACTCTATCTCGCCTGCGGACTTGACCCTGAGAAGGCAACGATCTTCGTCCAGTCAGAAGTAAAAGCGCACGCACAGCTCGGATGGATGTTGACGTGTATCGCCGGGATGGGCGAACTCGGTCGGATGACGCAGTACAAAGATAAATCGCAAGGCAGCGATAACGTCGGGGCCGGGCTGTTCATCTATCCGACACTCATGGCGGCGGACATTCTACTTTATGGGACAGAGCTCGTGCCGGTCGGTGACGATCAAAAACAACATATCGAACTGACGCGCGATTTGGCCGAACGGTTCAACAAACGCTATTATGAGACGTTCAAGATTCCTGAGCCGCTCATTCAAAAAGAAGGGGCTCGGATCATGAGTTTGACGAATCCCGAGAAGAAGATGTCGAAGTCGGACGCGAACATTAAAGGCTTCATCTCGATGCTCGACGAACCGAGCGTCATCCATAAAAAAATCAAGAGCGCCGTCACGGACTCTAGCGGCGTCATCAGCTTCGACCGGGAGAATAAGCCGGGCATCTCGAACTTGCTCGAGATTTACTCGTTATCGACGGGTACTTCGATAGCAGATCTCGTGACCCAATACGCAGACTCGAACTACGGAACGTTCAAGCAAGACGTCGCCGAAGCGGTCGTCGCTATGCTCGAACCGATTCAAGCGCGCTATCACGAACTCGTCGACTCGTCAGAGCTTGATGCGATCCTTGACTCGGGACGTGAGAAAGCCGAAGCGGTCGCGAACAAAAACCTCGCCAAGATCGAGAAAGCGATGGGCTTGAGCCGGAAACGTGCCAAAGTGAAAAAATAAGCCAGAGCCGCCCAACACATGCGTTGGGCGGCTTCTTTATGGAAGAACACAAAAAAAGAAAGAAACAGGCGTCCCTGTCTCTTTCTGGTGAATGTTGCTTATTGCTCTTTGCCTTCGATGAATGCCCACTTGTACGAGTAGTCAGCGCCGAATCCGTGTTCAACGATTCCTTTAACGTACGGCTTCGTGAGACGAGCTGATCCGCGTTGGTAAACTGGCGAGATCGCGTTCTCTTCAAGAACGATTTTCTCTGCATCTTGAAGCTCTTTCCAACGTGCTTCAGCATCTGTGTTCGCTTTCGCAGATTCGATGAGTGCATCGAATTCTTCGTTCGACCACTTACCACGGTTGTATGGTCCGTCAGTTACGAAGAGGTCAACAAACGTCATTGGATCCTGGTAGTCAGGTCCCCAGCCTGCGAATGTAAGCTCAAAGTCACCTTTGTTCTCGAGGTCGAGTTTGTTGTTGAACGGTTGTTGCTTGATTGTAAGCGTCATGCCTGGAAGGTTCTTCTCAAGTTCACCTTTGATGAACTCACCGATTTGCTTCGCAGACTCTGAGTCGTAGTTGAGGAGTTCGATTTCGACAGAATCTGTCCCGAGCTCTTCAAGTCCTGCTTCCCAAAGTTTTTGTGCTTCTTCAACGTTGTAACCACCGATGTCGCCGTTAGCGTCACGGAAGTCTGCACCGTCTGGGCCTGTTACGAAGTCTTTCGGCACGAGGTAGTTCGCAGGTACTGAACCGTTCGCGAGAAGCGTTTCAGAGATTGCTGCTTTATCGTACGCTTTGTCGATCGCGTTACGAATGTTTTGGTTATCGAACGCTTCAACTTCAGTGTTGAACTGAAGGTAGAAGAGTGTCGGTTCAACGACAGTCGAGAATTCTTCGCTGTCTTGGTATTGAGCAACGAGTTCAGAAGTTAAACCAGTGCGGTCAACGTCGCCGTTTTCGTACAAGTTGACGCCTGTTGAAACTTCTTTAACGACTTTAACGTCGATTTCGTCGAGTTTGACAGCCTCAGCATCCCAATAGTCGTCGTTTTTGACCATTTTCCAGCCTTGCTCGCGCTCCCAGCTTTCGAGTTTGAACGGTCCGTTGTAGAGCGTCGTCTCTGCAGACGTACCGAAGTTCTCGCCTTGTTCCGCGTCGAACGCTTCAAGTTTAGGCATAAATACGCCGAAGCTTGTGAGACCAAGGAAGTATTCAGCTGGTGCTGTCAATTTAACTTCAAGTGTCTGATCGTCAGTTGCTGTAACGCCGACCGCGTCACGCTCGCCTTCGCCAGTGTTGTAAGCTTCAGCGCCTTCGATGATTGAAAATACATAAGCATATTGTGATCCGTTGTCCGGATTAAGAACTTCTTTCCAAGCGTATTCGAAGTCGTTTGCCGTTACAGGCTCACCGTTAGACCAGGTTGCGCCTTCACGGATTTTGAACGTGTACGTTTTACCGTCTTCAGATACTTCGTGTGACTCAGCCATCCCTGGTGTCGGGTTGTCTTCTTCGTCCATACGGTAGAGACCTTCGTTAACGTTGTTCAAGACGTTGAACGATACCGCGTCAGTCGCGAGAGTTGGGTTAAGTGAAGGAATGTCTGCACTGTCGAGCAAGTTGAGGACTTGCGCTTCATCTGCACTGCCTTCTGAACCTCCATCTCCGTTTGTTGTCGTTGTTTCTTCTTCCCCACCCGAGCAAGCTGCTAGGAACGCACTAGATAGAAGCGTTACCGACGTTGCTAACGCAAAACCTTTTTTCTTATTCATTACGATGACCCCCTGATTTTTTCGGTTTAACGAAATGAACGATGGTAGAAAATTCTGAAAGTTAACTTTACAAAATTTGCTACCACAATCCCGTTGATGCAATAATACAATATTCTGATAATTTTGCAAAGTATTTATTTTGATTTTTCTAAAAAATTTTTATCATAGGCTAAAAGCCCGCCTAGAGAGACGGGCTTTTAGCTCATTTTTTATAAACTTTTGAAAAAGTTAGGACGTACGAAGGACCGATGACCGGAAATCCAATTTCTGCATAGGTTGAATCAACCGCGTAAGCTCTTCCAGCTTGGTAGATTGGAATAACGACCGCCTCTTCCAACAAGCGTTTTTCTGCTTGACGATACGCTTCGTTCCGCGCCTCGAGTACCTCAGTCGAGCGTGCCTCCTCCATCAACCGATCGAACGTCTGGTCTTTATAACCACTCGAATTCAAATAATTTCCTGTTTCGAATTGAGTCAAATAAGCACTGAGCGCCGGATAATCCGGTTGCCAACCAGACAGCGACAACGCATAATCACCTGCAACTTCTTTCCTAACTTTGTCACCGAGAGGCAGTTCCGTGATGGAAACAGACAGCCCCGGAAGTTTTTCGAGTTCGGTTTCAATCGTCTCTGCAATTTGTCTCGCTTCTTCATCGACAAAGCTGAGTAATTCGATGTCAATCGTTTCTTCTTCGTAGCGTTCTTTGACCGACTCGAACAACGAAGACGCATCTTCTTCAAACGAGACGTCTTGCGCACTGCCGTCTGTGACGAGCAACCGGTCCGTCGTTTGTTCGGCGCGGGCGAGTGCATCGGTGAACGCCTCTCGATCGAGCGCAATCGCGAGCGCCCGGCGGAAGTCAGGATCATTGAACGGATATTCATCGACGTTCGATTTCAAATAGAAGACACCGCTCCGAGGTACGTCGACGATTTCACTTTCAAGTGAATCGATCACGCTTTCTTCCGTCCCATAAGGAAGCGGGTGAATGCCTGTCGCTTCCGTCCCGAGCGCTTCGTCCGCCCACATGATGATCCGCTCGAGCGTGACATTGCTTGCGTCGTGGTAAGATTCGTTTTTCGTCAGCGTCACTTGGGCCGCATCGATTGATTCAATTTGAAACGGTCCGTTCGCATCGAGTTCTTGCCAAGCCCCGATGGCTGTTTGTGGAAGAAACGCCGGCATTGCCAAAATCTCCTCGAACCCTTCCATCGGTCGTTCGAGCGTCAATTCGAGTGTCTGCGCATCGACCGCTTTGATACCGAGCGTCTCCGGCTCGGCTGTTCCGAGACTGATCGCTTTTCCATTTTTAACATCTTCAAGTAAGAAACTAAACGGTGAGTTCGTATCGTCGTCCGCGAGTTTTCTGAAATGGTCGACGAACGTCTCGGCGGTTACCGCCTTGCCGCCCACCGTCTGACTCGGTTTTAGCGAGAACGTGTACGTCGCACCGTCCTCTGATCGGGTCAAGTTCTCGACGAGACCCGGTTCAATTTCACCGTCCGCCCCGAAGCGATACAATCCCTCATAGACATGAGACAATATCGTCTGGGAACTCGGGTCGATGGCGAGTAACGTGTTCGGCTGCTCCGGTAACGTCTCTCCGTGGATCGTCACGACTTGTTCTTCTTGCGGTACTAGTTCACGTGCCTGCTCGCGTTGTCCGTTCCAAATGATTAAAAAAAGTATAAGGACTGAACCCAACAAGGCGGCACCGATGATAAATCGTTTCATTCGGCATTCTCCCTTCTGTTAGACCAACCCTTATACCCTACCCGTTTTTGACCTGTTTTTCTACAATCAGTCTGTCACTTTCGCGAATGCAAGTGTCGCATTATGTCCCCCGAAGCCGAGTGAATTGCTCAGTGCGTACTGAATATCAAGTTCCCGCTTTCCTTCTCGAACATAATCAAGGTCACAGTTTTCTGCCGGTTCGTCACAGTTGATCGTCGGATGAATCTGTCCCTCATGAATCGACAACGCCGTGATGACCGCTTCGACGCCGCCCGCAGCACCAAGCAAGTGCCCGATCATCGATTTCGACGAGTTGACGGCGAGCTGATCAGCATGTTCCCCGAACACGTTGCGGATCGCTTTCGTTTCGAGCATATCGTTAAGTGGTGTGCTCGTCCCGTGGGCGTTAATGTACTGGACGTCTTCCGGTGCGATTCCGGCGTCACGCATCGCTTCACTCATCGCTTTCGACCCGCCTTCCGCTTCAGGTGACGGTGCCGTGATATGGTAGGCGTCCGAACTCATCCCGTATCCGACGACTTCGGCATACATTTTGGCACCGCGTGCTTTCGCGTGCTCATATTCTTCGAGAACGAGGACTCCCGCCCCTTCACCCATGATGAACCCGTCACGATTTGCATCGAACGGACGGCATGCCGTCGCCGGATCTGGGTTCGTCGATAGCGCCTTATTGGCACAGAACCCTGAAAACGACAACGGTGTGATTGGTGCTTCGGCCCCGCCTGCGAACATCGCGAGCGCATCGCCGCGTTGAATGACGCGGAACGCTTCGCCGATCGAGTTCGTGCCCGACGCACAAGCCGTCACCGAGCAGTTGCTCGGTCCTTTCGCCCCGAGGTAGATCGAGACTTGGCCGCTCGCCATGTTCGGGATCATCATCGGAATGAAGAACGGGCTGATTCGGCGCGGTCCGCGTTCATGCAAGATGCTCGCTTGTTTATCGATCGTCTCGACGCCGCCGATTCCGCTCCCGATCCACGTCCCGACTTTGTCCGCCATCGCAGTCACATCTAGACCGCTATCCCGATGTGCGGCGTCCGCTGCTAAAATTGAGTATTGGATGAACGAGTCCATCTTCCGAGCTTCTTTTGGCTCAACCAAATGCTCGATATTCCATTCTTTGACTTCAGCGCCGACTTTTGCCGGGTACTGGCTAATATCAATCTTCGTCAACGTATCGACCGCATTGTCCCCGTTCAATAGCCGACCCCACATTTCTGTGACATCATTGCCTAACGGTGATACGACACCTAACCCTGTAATGACTACTCGTTTCATGAACAAATCTCCTCCGTGATTTTAGCGTTATTCCATGTGAGACAGCTCGCTCCCCAAGTGAGCCCGGCACCAAAGCCGGCAATGACGACCGTTTGTCCGGCCGTGACCTTCCCGATTTTAACCGCTTCAGCAAGCGCGAGCGGAATCGAGGCGGCCGATGTGTTCGCATGGTCTTGAATCGTGACGACTACTTTGTCTTCAGCGAGCCCTAACCGCTCAATCGCCGCGTCAATGATGCGGCGGTTCGCTTGATGCGGGACTAAGACGTCCATGTCGGCAATGTCTTTACCGGCTTGATGAAGCGCCTCTAACACGATGTCCGGCATTTTTCGGACCGCGAACTTGAACACTTCGCGCCCGTTCATGACGATTTTACCATCTGCATTCTCATATAAGAACTTCCCACCCGTACCATCGCTCCCAAGAACGATCGAATCGATTGACGCGACGTCATCTTCCCCTAATACGACAGCACCTGCGCCATCACCGAACAAGACGGCGGTCGAGCGGTCGTCCCAATCAATCAAATTGCCCATCTTTTCGGCCCCGATGACGAGTGTACGTTTAAAACCTTTCGACTGCATCAAGCTCTTCGCCGTATCCATCGCGAAGATGAAGCCGCTGCAGGCGGCGCTGACGTCAAATGCGACGGCGCGTTTCGCGCCTAAGTTCGCTTGGACGAGACAAGCCGTCGCTGGGAATGATGGTGCCGTCGCCGTCGCGCAGACGATCGCGTCGATGTCCTCGATCGAAACACCCGCGCTCGCAAGCGCCCGTTCAGCGGCCCGAGTCGCCATGTCCGCTACCGACATGTCCGCATCGGCCAAATGACGCGCCTCGATCCCGGTTCGGGTCCGAATCCATTCGTCGCTCGTATCCATACGTTTTTCCAAATCGACGTTCGTGACCCGGTTATCCGGAAGGAATGAACCGATGCCGATGATTCCAATGTTCATAGCTATAACCCCTATCCTTAGTATCTGGTACTAATATAAGGGAATAAAAAAGGGATGTCAACGCATCCCTCTCGAATTATTCACTTTGTCCGAGTCGTTTCGTGACCGCCATGACCATTTTCGCCGAGTTGATCGATGCCGTCTCTAAAAATTCATCGAACGACAAATTCGCCTCTTCGTCGGCGCTGTCTGAGATTGAACGTGTGACGACGAACGGCACTCCGAACTGGTGGCACGTCTGGGCGATCGGGGCCGCTTCCATTTCAACGGCTGCGACACCATCAAAGTGTCCTAAAATTTCCGCGACCCGTTTCGAATCGTTGATGAACGAGTCCCCTGTGACGATCAGCCCGGTATGGACGTTCACATCGTGCAAGCTCTCAATGACTTCCTTACAGACGTCCACCAAGTGCGCGTCCGCTTTATACGCAGCAGGCATGCCCGGAACTTGGCCGTACTCATAGCCGAACGCTGTCACGTCGACATCATGGTGGCGGACTTCCGTCGAGACGACGACGTCTCCGACTTTCATCCCTTTCTTGAAGCCCCCGGCAGAACCGGTGTTGATGACGACGTCTGGTTTGAACTTGTCGAGCAAGAGCGTCGTCCCGATGGCCGCGTTCACTTTTCCGATCCCTGACTTTAAGATGACGACCTGGACGCTGCCAAGATATCCTTCATAGAAGTGGTAGTTCGCAATCTCTGTATCCGTCCGTTCTGTCAATTCGTTACGAAGCAAGTTCACTTCTTCTTCCATCGCCCCGATGATTCCGATTTTCATGTGATAGCCTCCTCAGAAAGAGAGCGACCTCCAATTGGATGCCGCTCTTTTAGTCATTATTTGATTTCTTTAATTTCGACGACCATGTCGCCGCCAGGTGTTTGCACGTTCACGACGTCTCCGACAGTACGACCGAGAAGCGCTTTCGCGATCGGCGATTCGTTCGAGATTTTCCCTGTGAACGGGTCAGCCTCGGCACTGCCGACGATTGTATATGTTTCGTCTTCATTGTCTGCTTGAATGAAAAACGTCACCGTTTTCCCGATTGCGACCATTGAGTTGTCCGCACCGTCGTCTTTGATGATGACAGCGTTACGAAGCATCTCTTCAAGTTGTGCGATGCGTCCTTCGACCATAGCCTGCTCTTCTTTCGCTGCATCGTACTCAGCGTTCTCAGACAAGTCTCCGAAGTCACGGGCAATCTTAATACTTTCAACGACTTCTTTACGGCGCACTGTCTTCAGTTCATTCAATTCATGTTCAATCTTGTCTTGTCCTTCTAACGTCATGTAATGTTGCTTTTCAGCCATGTCTGTCACTCCTTCATTGTCTCCTAGTATATTACAGCACATCAAAATTGAAAACGATTTATTTTAGTAGGCCCGATTGCGTTCCGTAAGCACCCAGCGGATCTTTGTCACGAGAAGATCGATGGCGACAAAATTCTCGCCGCCTTCAGGGACGATGATGTCCGCGTAGCGCTTCGTCGGTTCGCAAAATTGCAAGTGCATCGGACGGACGACGTTCGTATATTGCGCGACGACCGAATCAATCGAGCGTCCCCGCTCGTTAAGATCGCGTTGCATCCGGCGTAAAATCCGAACATCGGCGTCTGTGTCGACGAACACTTTAATATCCATCAACTCACGAAGACGGTCGTCCTCGAGTGCTAAAATCCCTTCGACGATGACGACGTCGACCGGTTGGATCAAAATCGTCTCGTTCGAACGTGTATGGGCCGCATAATCGTAAACCGGCTTCTCGATCGCTTGATGATTTTGCAACTGCTTGATCTGTTCGATCAACAAATCGTTGTCGAATGCGAACGGGTGGTCATAGTTCGTCTTATATCGCTCTTCCATCGTCATTTCTGACTGGTCTTTATAGTAGGCATCTTGCTCGATCATGACGACCGATTGTCCTTTGAACGCATCCACGAGTGCACGGGCGACGGTCGTCTTTCCAGATCCAGTCCCACCGGCCACGCCGATAATGACGGGTTTATGTTGCATCAAAGTTAAATCCTCCTCATCGTAATTTACGACTGATTGCTAGGCCATCACCGAGAGGCAAAATCGCGGTGTGATAATCGGTCCGTGCCATCAATTGCTCAGTAAACTGTTTTACGAGACGGACGAGCCGGCGTCTCCGACGGTCAAGAACTGACACGTCTTCGAGCAGGACGTCTCCTCTCAAAAACAAATTATCGCTGTAAATAGTACCACCAATTGGTACTAAAGCGCCATACCCATCAAAGAATTTTTGATATTGGCCTTTGGCTGCATCGATGAAAACCGCATCAAACGGTCCTTCGATCGACCCAATCAGTTCGACCGCATCGCCGTGAATGATGGTGATCCGGTCCGAGACGTCCGACCGTCCGATAAAGCCGAGCGCTTCCTCGTAACGACGTGCATTGCGTTCGATCGTGACGATTTCGGCCTCAGGCAACAGCTCAGCCATGCGGATCGCACTGTATCCGATCGCCGTCCCGACTTCAAGTATACGCTGCGGCCGTTGCATCGCGAGTAACGATAATAACACCTCTGAGCCGGTCAAGTCCATAATCGGCACGTGATGAACGCGCGCAAACTCTTCCATCTCCGCTAAGAGCGGTGACCGGTTTAAAATCAAGCCCTCCACGTATCCTTCATAGGATGAATGTTCCACGTCTTACACCTCTTACTCTCTATTCATTCAAACGACCGGAAGCCAAGGCCTCCGGTCGTATATCTATCAGTTGTTCGCTTCTTCGAACGCTTCCCATTCGGGGCGATATTTGTTGACGTTCTGTTGATGTGCCTCATATGTCACTTCAAACAGAACTTCTCCGCTAGGGAAACCTTCGCGAGGCGGCCGTGCGTAGAAATAAACGTTGTCTGTATCGTTCGGGTTGAGCGTCGCTACGAACGCGTCACGACTGACCGAGGCAATCGGACCAATCGGGATCCCTGGGTAACGATATGTGTTATACAGTGAATCGTTTTGCAAATCATTGAACGACGTGAAAATTGACGTCTCGCCCGTTCCGTACCAAACGGTCGGGTCGGACTGCAACTTCATCCCGTCCGCAAGCCGGTTCTCAAACACGCCGGCAATCTCTTGACGGTCTTCTGTCGATACCGCTTCTTTTTCGACAACGGAAGCGAGAGCGAGCGTCTCGTGGAACGTACGTCCCGACGCCTCGACAGTATCAGCATACTCGAGATATAGCTGTTCGGTCGGCTTCAGCATCTCATCGATGATTTGTGTGAGCGTGACACCTTTGTCGAACTCATACGTGGCCGGGAACAAGTAGCCTTCGAGCGGATGGTAAATCCCGTCTGCTAACACTTCTTCGGTCAACATATCGTGTTCGGCAACGAGTGAACGGATATATTCCTGATCGCTCAGCTGTGCCGAAATCTCTTCTTTCGGAATTTCAGCCACGTTGGCGAGCCGCGCGATGACTTGATCGATCGTGAATCCTTCTGGAATGACGAGTTTGATGTCAGGTACGACAATCACTTTCCCCGTCTTCAGCGTGGCGATCAACTCGTCAAGTGACTGTGACGGTGACATCGTATACGTCCCCGCTTGGAACGATGACTCATTTTTAAACCGTGTGTATAAACGGAAAACCGTGCTATTCCTCACAAGTCCATTCTCTTCGAGTAGTTCGCCAATATAACCTGAGCCTGCACCGAGCGGAATCTCAACTTCGACCGTTTCGGACGAAGCGGGATCGACCGGCTCAAGTGACCGCTTTACGAATGCATACGAGACAGCGGCGCCCGTGGCGATGACAAGAAGAAAGACAGCAAGGATAATAACCGTGATGCGTCGAACGATCCGGCTACGCGCACGCTTCTCATCAGACATCGATGGATGATTCATGCGTGTTCTCCCCTGTTCTTCTGTATGAAGATGGGCGACGAGGGTTTACCCTAGCCGCCCGTCCATTTATTAGTCTAATCCGACTTCGTCGTTGACGATGTCGAACGCTTCCATCACTTCTTCAAAGTCATCATCATCTTCGACGAGTTTCAAGATGAACTCACCATCTTCAAGTTCTTCGATTTCAAACGCGTAAACTTCGATTGTATCTTCATCTTCTGTTTCCGGGTTACCGACTGGTTCGAGGACGACAAACGTCTTTTTCGAACGGTCGCTCGTCATACGGAAAATTTCTGCAAATAAATGCTCGTCTCCATTTTCATCTGGAATACGGTACATTTCTTCTTCACGACGGATTTCTGCCATGCGTAGTTCCTCCTTATTTCCCTGAACGATCCAGGTAATTTTGTAAAATCATGACGGCTGCCATCTTATCGATGACGGCCTTTCTCTTTTTACGGCTGACGTCTGCTGAAATGAGCATCCGCTCCGCTTGCATCGTCGTTAAACGTTCGTCGACGAGAACCGTCGGCAAACCGGTCGCCTCGGTGAGGGCGGCGGCAAACGCCTGTGACGCCTCACCCCGAGGACCGATCGTTGCGTTCATGTTCTTCGGAAGACCAACGACGATTTCTTTCACATCGTACTGCTCGATAATCGGTTGAAGCAAACGAACAGCCTGTTCAAAGTCGGGTTCCGTCCAATAGACCGTCTCCACACCTTGCGCCGTCCAACCCATGAGATCGCTCACTGCGACCCCAATCGTCTTCGAACCGACATCAAGCCCCATAACTCGCTTCATATTAGTCCTCTTTCCGATCGTTCAAATACGATTTGACCAACTCTTCGAGCAGTTCATCCCGCTCAATTTTGCGAATCAAGTTTCGCGCATCGTTATGACGCGGAATGTAGGCAGGGTCACCTGACAACAAGTATCCGACGATTTGATTGATCGGTTGGTAGCCTTTTTCCTCGAGTGCTTGATACACAGTGATCAGTGTCTCTCGAGTATTGGCTCGATTATCATCTTCTGGAAAATTGAATTGCATCGTGCGATCCATTTGGCTCACAAGAATCCACCTCTTTCCGTTTGCACTTCACATTCTATTATGCCAGTGATTGAACGTAATGTGAAGCAAACTTCAATGCTTCGTCCAGTTTTGTCGCATCACGACCTCCGGCTTGAGCCATATCAGGACGGCCGCCGCCGCCGCCGCCGCAACGAGTCGCGACTTCTTTAATCAATTTCCCGGCGTGGAAACCACGGTCGTTCAAGTCTTTCGTCATACCTGCGACGAGGTTGACCTTGTCGCCGTTCGCTGATCCGAGAATGATGACGGCTGATCCAAGTTTTCCTTTCAACTTGTCGACCATGCCCCGGAGCGCATCCATATCCTGTCCGTCGACACGTTTGGCAATCAATTGGACGTCGCCGTACGTCTCGATCGAATCCGTGAGCGTTGACGCCTCGATGTTCGCAAGTTTGGCTTTCAACGACTCAGCCGCACGTTCCGTCTCTTTCATTTCAACTTGAAGCGCTTGGACGCGAGTAGGCACTTCGAACGGTTTCGTCTTCAACAGTTTCGCAGCCGCTTCAAGCGTCTCGATGTGTTGGTTCATGACTTCATACGCGCCAGCGCCTGTGACCGCCTCGATCCGGCGAGTCCCGGCCCCGATGCCTGACTCAGACAAAATTTTGAACAACCCAATTTCAGCCGTGTTGGCGACGTGGCAACCTCCGCATAGCTCGACCGAGTAATCACCGGCCGCGACGACGCGGACGACGTCCCCGTACTTCTCTCCGAATAATGCCATCGCTCCCTTCGCTTTCGCGTCGGCGATGTTCATCTCTTCGATATCGACACCGATCGATGCCCAAATCTTCTCGTTCACTTGACGTTCGATCGACTGGATTTCTTCCGCTGTCACTTGACCGAAGTGCGAGAAGTCGAAGCGGAGACGGTCCGGTGTCACGAGAGATCCGGCTTGATTGACGTGCTCACCGAGCGTATCTTTCAAAGCGCGGTGCAACAAGTGCGTCGCCGTATGGTTCTTGATGATCGCTTGGCGCGAATCGAAATCGACCGTAGCCGTCACCGCGACCTCAGCCTTGGCAATCCCTGAATCGACGACGACCGTATGCAAGTTTTGACCGTTCGGTGCTTTCGATACACCCGTGACGCGCAAGACGAAGTCCGTCCCGACGATTCGGCCTTTGTCGCCGACTTGACCGCCGCTTTCGGCGTAGAACGGGGTGTGGTCAAGGATGACTTGCGCCTCTTCTCCTGCCGCGACGACGTCAGCAAGCTCGCCGTTATGAATCAAGCTGACGATTTTCGCTTCAGACTCAAGGTTCGTGTACCCGACGAATGATGACGGGAGCGTGATGTCAGCGAGGACACCTGATTGAATTTGCATCGATTCGACGTCAGCACGCGCCGTACGGGCCCGTTCACGTTGTGCGTTCATCGCTTGCTTGAATCCATCCTCATCGACCGTCAACTTGTGGTCTTCTGCGTATTCGATCGTCAACTCGAGCGGGAAGCCGTACGTATCGTATAGACGGAACGCGTCTTCTCCACTGATCACGTTCGATCCAGTTGCTTTTTGTGCTTTCGCGACTTCGTTCAAGATTGCAAGGCCGTCGTGAAGCGTCTCGTGGAAACGCTCCTCTTCGTTCTTGATGACTTTTTTGATGAAGTCCTTTTTCTCACTCACTTCTGGATAGAAGTCGACCATGATGTCACCGACGACGTCGACGAGTTCAAACATGAACGGACGCTCGATTCCAAGCATCTTCGCGTAACGGACGGCACGACGGAGCAGACGGCGCAACACATAGCCGCGGCCTTCGTTTGACGGGAGTGCCCCGTCCCCGATCGCGAACGATACGGTCCGGATGTGGTCGGCGATTACTTTGAACGCCACGTCTTTACTGTTGTCAGCCCGATACGTCTCACCGCTGATTTTTTCTGTCTCGCGAATGATCGGCATGAACAAGTCGGTGTCGAAGTTCGTCGGCACGTCTTGAAGCACACTCGCCATTCGCTCGAGTCCCATCCCTGTATCAATGTTTTTACGCGGGAGCTCGGTATAGTTGCCGTGACCGTCATGGTTGAACTGGCTGAAGACGATGTTCCAAATTTCAAGGTATCGCTCGTTTTCGCCGCCTGGATAAAGTTCCGGGTCAGTCGGGTCGTCACCGAACGCCGGGCCACGATCGAAGAAGATCTCCGTATTCGGGCCAGACGGGCCTTCGCCAATCTCCCAGAAGTTTTCTTTGAGCGGGATGATCCGGTCAGCAGGAACACCTAACTCGAGCCAAATTTGTTTCGCTTCCTCGTCGTCCGGGTGAATCGTTACCGACAAAAAGTCCGGGTCAAGCCCGTACCAGTCGTCGCTCGTGAGTAGTTCCCAACCCCATTTGATAGCGTCTTCGCGGAAATATTCACCGACTGAGAAGTTCCCGAGCATCTCGAAGAACGTATGGTGACGCGCCGTCTTCCCGACGTTCTCGATATCGTTCGTCCGAATCGACTTCTGGGCGTTGACGATACGCGGGTTTGCCGGAATGACGCGACCGTCAAAATATTTTTTAAGCGTCGCGACGCCTGAGTTGATCCAAAGAAGTGTCGGGTCCTCGACCGGTACGAGTGAGGCACTCGGCTCGACCGCGTGTCCTTTTGACTTAAAGAAATCTAAATACATTTGGCGAATCTCGGCGCCAGTTAATGGTTTGAGCGGTTTCATCAACAATTCCTCCTTATTCTGAACGAAACG
>NZ_LYTG01000098.1:0-57165 GCF_001816105.1 Exiguobacterium sp. SH31 | reverse complement strand
GCGATGCCCGTCCCTGTGGAAAGGGACGAAAGCATCGCTTCGTGGTACCACCCTCGTTCGCACGGATTTACCGTGCCTCGAAACATCCGATAACGCGGATGAGACGCCCAGGGTGAGTGGGGACTCCAGACTAGCTTCGGTCGACCGACCCCCATCTTCTCACAGCCTAGGAAGATGTCTCTGGTGAGGCGGTTACGACTTACTCATTTCCTTCATCGTCTTTAATCGTTTCAGTTTTCTATTGGTCATTATCACATGTCAGAAACCAGACGTCAAGACTTGCCGCCAAGCCGTTCGACGAGTTTTGTCCGCCGCACCGGCTCTTCTTCCCGCGTCGCCGCCTCGAGCGCCCGGACGTCGCCGAACAAGAGCAAACTCTTCTTCGCCCGCGTGACGGCCGTGTAGATCAAGTTTCGCGACGAGCGGAAGCCGCCGTTAAAGAAGACGGGCATGAGTACGATCGGGAATTCGGAGCCTTGCGACTTATGGATCGTGATCGCATAGGCATGTGTGAACTGATCCCATTCGCTGCGGTTGTATTCGACCTCGGTCTGGTCGAAGCGGATGTAGATCTTATCGACTTTGTCGACGTTCTCTTTGGCGAAGAAGATGTTCGTGATTTCACCGATGTCACCGTTATAGACGTTCTCTTCGGCGTTGTTGACGAGTTGGAGCACTTTGTCGCCGCTCCGGTACGTCCGATTGCCGTGTTTTACTTCCCTTGCCGCCGACTTCGGATTGAACACGTTTTGGAGCGCCTCGTTCAACCCATCGATGCCGCACACCCCGCGATATGTCGGGGCGAGCACTTGGATGTCGAACGGCGAATAGCCTTTTCGCAGCGCGGCGCCGGCCATCTGACAGATCGCCTGCAACGCCGTCTCTTGGTTCGCTGTATAGAAGCGGCGGTCCGGCAACGCCGCGAGCAAGTCGTCGGGCATTTGTTTCGCGTTGAGCGCGTGCGCCAAACGCAGGATGCTCGACTCGGACGCCTGGCGGTGGACGACGTCGAGCCGGACGACAGGGATGCCGCCGGTCGCCATCAAGTCGGCGAGCACTTGGCCCGGTCCGACCGACGGGAGTTGATCACGGTCGCCGACGAACAAGATCTTCATCCCGTTCGGAACGGCCCGCAGCAGGCTACGGAACAAGAAAATATCAATCATCGAGGCCTCGTCGACGATCAACACTTTGCCGACGAGCGGGTTCGTGTCATCGACTTGGAACGAGCTGCCGTCGAACTTGAGCAACCGGTGAATCGTCGAAGCCGGTAGCCCAGTCGATTCACTGAGCCGCTTGGCGGCGCGGCCGGTCGGTGCGGCGAGGACGAACGGGAACGGTTGGTTCGGTACCGGCTCGAGCTTCCAATCGAACACGTCGCTGAGGGCGTGGATGATGCCGCGGACGACGGTCGTCTTCCCTGTTCCCGGTCCGCCGGTGAGCACCATGAGCGGGGACTTCAAGGCGAGCTCGATCGCTTCGCGCTGTTGCTTGGCATATTCGATCGAAAACATCTCTTCGACCCGACCGACGGCGTCAAAAATCGTCGTCATATCAACGTCTTCGGTCGTCGATGTCGACATGATCCGGGCCAGTTCTTCGGCTGCTTTCCGTTCAGCCCGGTAGACGCGCGGGTGATAGACGACACCGTCCTCGACGATGATCCGTTCATCTTTGACGAGCGTCTCAAGCGCGGCATTGAGCGCCTCGGCCGGATCGCCACCGATGATGCGCGGCATCTCACTCGCGAGTTGATCGGCCGTGACGAACAAGTGTCCGTTCCCTTGCTCGAGTTCGAGCACATACAATACCGCCGCCGCGATCCGCTCCGGATGGATGCCTTGAATCCCGAAGTGAGCGGCGATGGCATCGGCCGTCTTGAAGCCGATGCCTGGAACGTCATACATGAGCGCGTATGGATTCTTTTCAATCGTCTCCATAGCCCGTCCTTCATACTCTTTATGAATCTTCGAAGCGAGTCGCGGGGTCACGTCGAACGGGGCTAAAAACAGCAACAGCTGGTCGACCCCATATAAGACGTTCAACCGCTCGGTGATGACGCGGGCTTGTTTTTCTTTCAACCCATCGATTTTCGATAAGACATCGGGATGCTTGACGATCTGGTCGATACAATCGTCACCGAGCGTGTCCGCGATTTTTTGTGCCGTCTTTTGGCCGATCCCTGGGAACGATCCGTTCGTCAAAAAACGGACAGCGGCCCGCTTCGTCATCGGGACAACGCGACGGATCCAATCCGCTTTCATCTGTTTGCCAAACCGTGGATGGTCGACGAGACGGCCGTGCGCTTTGTACGTCTCGCCTTTCTCAATGCCGACACCGACACCGGCGATGACCATTTCAGTCTCGTCTGTCTCAAAATTTTTCTCTTTTATACGTACGAGCGCAATAGTATGCGCTTCTTCTTCCGATTGAAACAGGACGCGGATGACTTTTCCTGTCAACTCGTAAGGTGCTGCTATCATTCGAGCCACCTCCAGCTAGTTTTCCATTCCCCATTATAGCCCGAGTTCGAACGGTAGAACAAATGGACTAACTGAATAGATTCAAGATTTGCTCGAGTTGATCGAGGTTAAGCCGCTCGAGCAACCGAATCAATTGGTCGATATCGACCCGATTTAAGATGCGTTCGAGTTGTTCCAAGTCGACGGTCTCTAGCAACCGCTCGAACCGTTCGAGTTCACCTGAGTTGACGTATCCTTCGAGCCGATCAAATAGCTCGGTCCGCTCGATGCGGAACAGCTGCTCGAGTGACGGTCGTTGAATGAAGAAGACGAGCCCGGCGGCCACTACGTGGACACCCCAGTTGAGAACGACGTGACCGAGCCGTACCGTCTGTCCGACGAACGGGATGAGCGGGATGAACGAGAGCTGCAAGACGATGATAACGAGTTGAATGTATGGGTTCGGGATGAACCAAGCGGTGAGCGCGAGCATTGCTGGGACGACCCACGCCACCCCGATCGTCCCGAGCGTCTTGGTCCACGACCGGTTTAACGACAATAGCCAATGCATGAGGATCCCGACGACGAGGAACGTCACAAACAATAACAAAAGCGTCGACGTCGCCCGCTCGGACTCGATGACGACCCGGTACAGCACGTTGTTCGTCCACTCCCCGCTGGCAAGCCGGTCATCGACCGCTGTAAATAAACGTCCGAGCATGAACCATTCGACAATGAAGAATACGACGACACTGAATAGACTAAGTATGCGCATGATGTCTCCCCTTTCTAGCGTTCCCCTTCTTTTCCCCGAACCTGAAACAAGCTATGCACGTTTTTCAGTGAATCAAAGCGGGAACTGTCGAAGTGAAACCATGAAGGAGGAAACAATGATGACGAAACGGCTACCAATCAGTGGACTATGTGAACTCGTCTTAGAAGTGACCGACATGACCGAGGCCGTCGATTTCTGGCACGGCAAGCTCGGTTTGCCGGTCGTCGAGCAATGGATTGGCGATGACGCCGAACCGAGCGCATCGCAAGAAGGTGCGAACGAGCCATGGGCGACATGGCTGTACGTCGGCGGCAATACGCGGCTCGGTCTATGGCTGAAGCGTGACTTTACGACAGACGAAGAAGAAAATCGCCAGCAACAAGTGACCGAATGGGACACGCTGTATGACGAAGGCGGCGCCCACGTCCATTGCGCCTTTTTCGTGCCGATGAAATCGTTCGATCAAGCGCTAGAAGTGCTCGAGGCGTCAGCGATCCCGACGAAGCTGCGGACGTGGGACGAGGACGAGACGGTCAACGGCAAAGAGCGCTCGGCCTACTTTAAAGACCCGAGTAAGAACGTCATCGAACTGTATACGAAAAATATGGACGAGGCATACGGCGAGTTTGCCGGCGAGCCGGTGAAGATCACGACGAAACAGCTATGACGGCTGTTTTCGACTGTTCTCTCTTCATGATAAGATGAGAGAAAATGGAAAAGGTTGTGCCAGATGCGATTCTTCCCTCTTCTGCTCATGATTGGTCTCGGAATGCTCACGTTTGTATTGTATTTCATGATTGATGCTTTTCCGACGCTCGATCGCCCGACTTCTTTTGCCGCATTAACATTCGTCTCATTCGGTGTGACCTTCCTCATTTTGACGGATGGTATACGCCGGGCTAAATCAGGGAAACGCGTCGTGTGGAGCTACATTGTGCTCGCCTGCACACTTTTGTTGACGACGTTGAACTTGTTCGTCTGGTTCGCCGGAGAACTTGTGAACTGACAACGGGACGAAAAGCGCCTCTCGCAAAAAAATAGCGAGAGGCGCTTTTCGTAATCAGTTTCCGAGCAATTCATCCATTTTCGCTTTCGCGTCACGTGCGAGCTCATGGTCCGGCTGTAGTTCGAGTACGCGCTCGAGTTCGGCGTACGTCTTGTCCTGCTCACCGAGGAACGCATAGGCGATGGCCAAGTTATAGCGGGCGTCCGTATGAGACGCATCCAAGTCGAGCGTGTCCTCGAGTGCGTCGACCGCCAAGTCGAGCTGTTCGTTTTGCGCGAGCGCGAGCCCGTATTGGAACGTGATCTCGACGTCTTCCGGCGCTTGCGTTTTCGCTTCCCGAAGTCGCGGCAACGCGCGGACGAAGTCGCCCATCGCTTTGTACGTCAAACCGAGCATGAAGTGCAAGTCTGCATCATTCATGCCGGAAAGGAGCGCTTGTCGTAGCGACGCCTCGGCCAAGTCGACTTGTTCGAGCTCATAGGCGAGCGCGCCTTTCGCGTAATGGGCCGCACCGAACGCATTGTCGAGTTCGAGCGCCTTATCGTAAAAGACGACCGCCCGTTCATGGTCACCGATCGCTTGAAGCAGCGTGCCCATGTTGACGTAACCGGTCGGGTCCGTCGGATTCGACTCGATGGCGTCGTTGAAATGTTTGGCCGCTTGTTCAAATTCACCTTGCTGCATCGCTTGGATGCCTTGTTCGTTTGCGTTCACTGTCATCACCTCATCCGATATAGTCGAGTTGTTTCCCGTTAATATACGCTTTGTCGATCGTCGCTCCGCCTAGACAGATATCGCCGTCATAAAAGACAACGGCTTGTCCTGGCGTGATGGCACGTTGTGGCTCATCAAATTTGACGAGTACTTCGCCACCATCGAGCGGCGCGATCGTTACCGGCACGTCTTGTTGACGATAGCGGAACTTCGCCGTCGCCCGGAACTCCGCCTCAGGAGCCGAGCCGGTCCACGACAATTGTGACGCAAAGAGCGCGTCTGAATAGAGCGCGTCGTGATGGAAGCCTTGGCCGACGTAGAGGATGTTCTTTTCGACGTCTTTTCCGACGACGAACCACGGCTCTCCGTCTCCGCCGATGCCTAGACCGTGCCGCTGACCGAGCGTGTAATACATGAGCCCGTCGTGGCGTCCTTTCACAATCCCGTCGAGCGTCTGCATCTCACCTGGTTGTGACGGCAAGTATTGACCGAGGAACTCTTTGAAGTTCCGCTCTCCGATGAAGCAGATGCCAGTCGAATCTTTCTTCTTCGCCGTCGCGAGTCCAGCTTCTTCAGCGATGACACGGACGTCTTTTTTGTCCATGTGCCCGATCGGGAACATCGTCCGCGCGAGTTGGTCTTGCGACAATTGGTTCAAGAAGTACGTTTGATCTTTGTTGTCGTCTTTCCCACGCAACAGGCGGTGCTCGCCGTCGACGAACTCGACGCGGGCGTAATGCCCTGTCGCGACGAAGTCGGCCCCAAGTCGGAGCGCATGATCAAGGAACGCCTTGAACTTGATCTCTTTGTTACACATGACGTCCGGGTTCGGCGTCCGCCCGAGGCGATACTCGGCCAAGAAGTATTCAAAGACGCGGTCCCAATATTCTTTCTCGAAGTTGACCGCGTAGTACGGGATCCCGATTTGGTTGGCGACCGCGATGACGTCCTCATAGTCTTCTGTCGCCGTGCAGAATCCAGACTCATCCGTATCGTCCCAGTTTTTCATAAAGATCCCGATGACGTTATACCCTTGCTCTTTTAACAGATGGGCCGTCACCGAAGAATCGACGCCGCCTGACATTCCGACGACGACCGTCGTGTCTTCAGGGGCTTTTGTTCGTAAGTTCATCTATCTCACTCCGTTCATAAATGTCGAGACGACTTCATGTAGTCGTTCGGCGAGCCGTGTCACGTCATCGACCGTGTTGCCCAGTCCAAAACTGATGCGGACCGATTGTTTCGTCCGGTCAGATTGACCGTACATGGCCGTCAGCACGTGCGACGGCTCAATCGTTCCAGCCGTGCAGGCGCTACCGCTCGAAATGGCACAACCGCGCATGTCCATCATGATCAGGAACGGCTCAAGCTCGATGCCCGGCAGGTACAAGTTGACGATGTGCGGCAAGCGGTTCGCCCCGTTCACTTCGTACTCGACGCCAAGTTCATCAAGCGTGTGTAGCAACGTGTCAGCCATCTCTCGGTAAGCTGTCACCCGCTCGTTCCGTTCGGCTATGACCAGTTCGGCCGCTCGGCTAAACCCGACGGCACCCGGAACGTTTTCCGTGCCGGCTCGACGTTTCCGTTCTTGTTGTCCTCCAAAAGAACGCGTCGCTAATTTTACACCTGTTTTTATAAAAAGAAAACCGATACCTTTCGGACCGTTCACTTTATGCGCCGACGCCGACAACAAGTCGACGCCGAGCGCGTGCACGTCGATCGCTTCTGTGCCGAGCGCCTGGACCGCGTCGGTATGGAACAACGTATCCCGGTCGGCTAGCAACGTCCCGATGTCAGCAATCGGTTGGATTGTCCCGACCTCGTTGTTGCCGTACATGACCGAGACGAGAATCGTATCGTCACGGAGCGCGTCTTTAAGCGCAGCGACCGATATGGCACCGGACTCGTCGACGTCTAAGTACGTCACGTCGAACCCTTCACGCTCGAGTTGCCCCATCGCATGCAAGACGGCGTGGTGCTCGACTTTCGTCGTGATCACATGCTTCCCTTTATGTCGGTTCGCATAAGCTGCGCCGAACAAGGCGTAATTGTCTGACTCGGTCCCGCCCGACGTGAAGACGATCTCGTTTGGCGTCGCACCGATCCATGTCGCGAGCGTCCGTCGTGACGCGTCGAGCGCCGCCCGAGCTTTCCGGCCGACACCATGTATGCTCGACGGATTACCGTACTGCTCTAAAAAATATGGAGTCATCGCCTCGAGCACCTCGGGACGCATCGGCGTCGTGGCCGCGTGGTCAAAATAGTTCATATCCGTTCACCTCATCGTTAAATATAGAACATGTAGCCTTCTGAATCTTCTTCCGCGAGATCGGCGAGTGTCGTTTCTTCTAACACCGTCTCGATCGCCGCTTTGATCTTGTCCCAAAGTTTTCGCTTCACGGCGTCGTCCGTCTCCGAGTCTTCGACAATCGTCAGCGGACCTTCGAGCAGACGAATGATCTCACCAGCCGTGATATCGCTCGGTGCTTTGACGAGCTGATAACCACCGTAGGCACCGCGGACACTTTTGACGAGACCGCCGTTACGGAGCGGGCCGATCAATTGTTCCAAGTAATGTTCTGGCAGTTCATGGCGCGCCGCGATTTTCTTCAAACTGAGCGGTTTGTTGTCCGTCTCACGGGCAAGCGCGATCATAATCGTTAAACCATAACGGCCTTTAGTAGATATTTTCATATTGGTTTCTCCTTCTGTTATACTGTTCGAACAAACGTTTGTCGAAAGGAACGTGTACGTATGAGTGATTTATTTCAACAATCAAATAGCGGGCCGCTCGCCAACCGGATGCGCCCGGAGACGTTAGACGAAGTCATCGGTCAACGCCACATCATCGGTGAAGGCAAGCTGTTGCGCCGCGCCATCGAGGCCGACCGGCTCGGCACCATTATTCTTTATGGTCCGCCAGGTACTGGCAAGACGACGCTCGCTCGCGTCATTTCAAACTATACGAAAGCGACGTTTGTTCAATTGAACGCTGTCACGGCAAAACTAGATGAGCTTCGGAGCGTCATCCGTGCAGCCGAATCTCGATTTGATTTCGAGCAAGAGCGGACGATTTTATTTTTAGACGAGATCCATCGTTTCAATAAACTGCAACAAGATGCGTTGCTCCCGGCGCTAGAGGCCGGCAAGCTCGTCTTGATCGGGGCGACGACCGAAAATCCAAGTTTCGAGGTCAATGCGGCGCTATTGTCGCGCGCGACGGTGTTTCGGCTCGAGCCGCCTGGACAAGACGAGCTCCGGGTCGTGCTTGAGCGTGCGCTCGCCGACAAGAAAGGGCTCGGCAACTACCCGGTTGAAATCGAAGACGCGGCTGTTGACCATTATATCAAAATGGCGGACGGTGACTATCGTGTCTTATTGAACGCCCTCGAACTCGCCGTCTTGACGACGCCGGAAATCGAAGGCAAGATTCAAATCACGCTCGACGTCGCCGAAGAGTCGATCCAACAAAAAGCCATCAAATACGATAAGACGGGCGACCGACACTATGACGTCATCTCGGCGTTCATCAAATCGATCCGCGGCTCGGACCCGGACGCCGCCCTGTACTGGCTCGCCGTCATGATCGAGGCGGGCGAATCGCCACGCTTTATCATGCGCCGCCTGTACGTTCACGCGGCCGAAGATATCGGGCTCAGTGACCCGAACGCGCTCGTCATCGTCGACGCGGCCGCACGGGCGAGCGAACATATCGGGTTCCCGGAAGCACGCATCCCGATGGCCGAGGCCGTCCTCTATCTCGCGACGGCACCGAAGTCGAACGCCGTCATCACCGCGATCGATAAGGCGATCCATCACGTCCGGACGGTCGAAGGTGGTCCCGTCCCGGTCCATCTCCGCGACGCGCATAGCCCTGGGGCACGCGAGCTCGGTAATGGCGCCGGCTACAAATATCCGCATGACGAGAAAGACGGATACGTCCCACAAAACTACTGGCCGGAAAATTTGGCCCGGAAACGTCCTAAATATTATACACCGACGAGCCGTGGCTTCGAGCCACAACTCCAAAAACGGCTCGACTATTGGGAAAAACGACGCTGACTCATTCGAGTCGGCGTCGTTTTCTCAGTTCTGGATGCGATTGATCTCGACACCAGCCGTCTCGAGCATTTGATTGATGACGTACCCGGCGGCGACGAGTCCCGCGACCGATGGCACGAACGCGTTCGAGCTCGGTGGCATCTTCGCTTTACGGATCGGGGCGTCTTTCTTACCGACGACCTCGTTCACGTCCTCACGCGTCACGATCGGTGACTCATCCGAGAATACGACCGGCACGCCTTTATAGATGTTATGTTTACGCAGACGCGTCCGCACCATCTTCGCAATCGGATCGTATGACGTGTCTTTAATGTCGATGACTTGAATCCGGGTCGGATCCATCTTATTGGCCATCCCCATACTTGAAATGACCGGGATACCACGACGTTTACACTCGACGATCAAATGAATCTTGTAGATGATCGTATCTGACGCATCGATGACAAAATCGATGTTTTGAGCGAAGAACTCTTCGAACGTCTCTTCGGTATAAAACATCTTCAACTGGACAAGTTCGACGTCCGGATTGATGTCGAGCAGACGCGCCCCCATCGCCTCGACTTTCGGTTGTCCGACTGTCGACAAGAGCGCGTGGATTTGACGATTGACGTTCGTGATGTCGATATCGTCTTTATCGACGAGCACGATCCGACCGACACCGCTCCGGGCAAGTGCTTCTGCTGCGAACGAGCCGACACCGCCGACGCCGAGAATGGCGACCGTCTTTCCTTTCAACGTTTCAATACCTTCTTGACCGATGGCCAACTCATTACGCGAAAACTGGTGTAACATAATCTTCCTCCAAATTAATACTATTTTTTCACACTATTTTACTCGGAATTATAATCAAAAAAAAGACGTCTAGCGACGTTTTTACAATAAAATCGATGGGGCCCGGAGTGCCGTGACGATGCCCTGCTTTTGAACCTGCTTAAGCAGGTGGGTGATCTAGCGTCCCCTTCACAAGTCCTCCTGCACGTGATGAGGCAGTTGATCCGGCTGGCAGTTCGATCTCCCGTATTCAAAGTGTTGGCTCAAAATAACGAAGGCGGCTCTCGAACACCTCAGGTATCCCATCTGATGCCCTTACTATAGCATCCCATGTAAAAAGAAGTCAATCAGAAACCTCGATTTCCGGTGACGGTTTCGTCACATCCACGTGTCACGAAACGCACGCGTCGGGTCATACGTATCTTGTTGGCGTGAGACGTTGAAACGCCGGTCGCGTGAATCGTTGCCGACACCGGCCTGATACGCCCAATTGCCATAATTGCTGGCGACGTCGTAGTCGATGAGCATCGCTTCGAAGTAGGCCGCACCGTAGCGCCAATCTTGTCCGAGTTCTTTGGCGAAATAGCTCGCGACGATTTGCCGGCCCCGGTTCGACATCCATCCCGTCGCGTTCAACTCGTGCATGAACGCATCGACGAACGCGACGCCCGTCTCGCCTTGCTGCCACCGATGAATCACATCCTCGTCCACTTTCCACGATTTATCTTTCGAACGTATCCCTTGGCGACGGAACAACCGCTTCCCTTGCTCGAGCGCGACCCATTGGAAAAACTCGCGCCACAACAGTTCAAAATAGAGCCAATATGTCGACTCGTTCGCCCCGTGCTGTCGTTCATGAAGCTCTAGTTCATGGAGCACACGCCGCGGCGAGAGCGACCCGTTGGCAAGAAAAGCCGACAACTTGGATGAGTCGTCGACCCCAAAGCCGTTCCGCGTCTCTTTATACGTGCGGACGGGACCTGCCAAATAGTCGCTCAGACGTTTCCGCCCCGACGTCTCGCCGCCTTGAAACGGAAAAGCGGACCGGGCGTCAAGCGTCGGGCGCTCGAACGGGACAGGAAACGGGAGCGGACGCGATTGACCTGAGCTCGTCCGTTCGACCAGCTGTTCAGGACGGGCATCGTCCTCGACCGCTTTTCGGAACTCGGTGAACAAAAACGGCATTTTCTTAAACGGGATTTCGGTGCGTGGGTACAGCGTGAATCCGTCGAACGATTGCCACTCCCCTTGCCAACGTGCGATGACGTCTTTTTCAAGCAAGCGTTCGTTCAACCCGATCGACCGTTGAAACAACAGCCGGTCTGTCGGGTCGAGGATGTCGAGCGGATGACCGACATGCACGTAGAGCGGGATTCCGAGCGCATCGAGCGATCCGGCCAAGTCTTCTAGCGACTCTTTTAAAAATTGAAGCCGTCTGGCCCCGAGCGGGATGACGCCGAACTGATTTTCGTTCAGCTCGTCTTCCCTTATAAAGTAATGCCCCTCGATCGCCTCATCATGTTTCTGCGCCTCTTCGAGCGGCTGATGGTCATCGATCCGTAAATCGTTCTGATACCAAATAATCGTCTTCATATTCTTCGCCTCCTGGCTCTATTATGCGTGATGCATGTGCCATCAATCGTGTCGAACCTGTTCGAAATATGTTTTCATTTCCGCAACGTGTGGAATATAACTCTTTAGAGAAGCGAAAGGGGTGCAACAACATGGCTAGAAAAGGAAAATTTGGTACACTCATCAAAGTCGCGACGGCGGTCGCTCCGTTCGTCTACAATTATTATAAAAAGAACAAAGCAAAAAAAGCAGAAACACCTAAAAAATAATCAATGACGTCTCAGCCAAGCTGAGGCGTTTTTTTCTCGCCTTGAAACCAATTATGATATGATGATGGAACATTTTAGGGAATCGAGGCGACCAACATGCAGGCGGTATGGATACAATCTTTACGAATCAGTTTGAAGTGGGCGTTGTTCATGGGCGGTTTGTTCCTGCTCGCCCTCGGGTCGTCGATGATGATCACGGCCGACCTCGGCGTCTCGACGTGGGACGTGCTCCATCTCGGGCTCGCCCGGCACACACCTATCTCGGTCGGGACGATCATTCTCCTCGTCGGACTGTTGCTCGTCTTATGCAAATACATATTGGACCGCATCCGACCGCAGTTCGGGACGCTCGTCAACGCCGTCTTCGTCGGCGTGTTCATGAACTTGATCCTCGAGCATCACTGGTTACCGACGCTCGACGGCACCGCACTCAATATCGCCTGGCTCGTCCTCGGCATCTTCGTCATCGGTATGGGCGCCGGGCTGTATGTCGCCATCGGTTACGGTGCCGGCCCGCGTGACGGACTGACGCTCGCCTTGGCCGACCGCTTCAATACGTCGGTCCGCATGATGCGGACGTGGATGGAACTCTCCGCTTGCTTGATTGGCTGGGTGCTCGGCGGTCCCGTTTTTTTCGGGACGGTGCTGTCGATTTTCTTGATCGGTCCGTTCTTCCAGTTTTGGCTCGAACAGTTCCTCCGGCTCGTCTCGGTCATCGACCGGGCGAAAGCCGATATCGCCTGAATTTAAGAGAGGAAATCGGACTCGAGGGTCCGATTTCCTCTCTTTGCTGTTACGGGACGAGGACGATCTTACCGACCTTGCCTTGCTGTTTGAAATACGTTTGCGCCGCTCGGGCCTCTTCTAACGGGAATGCGCGGTCGACGACAGGCTTGATTTGACCGCTCGAAATCGCTTGGAGCATCGCTTTGAATTCCGCTCGTGTCCCGAGCACCGATCCATACATCGTAATGTGCTTCAAGTAGAGCGTACGGAAATCGAGATCGGTCCGTTGTCCCCCGGCCGATCCGGATATGCAAAACTTACCGCCGTTCTTCAATACATCGAGCGACGTTGCGAACAACGCATCCCCGACGACGTCGAGCACGGCATCGACCGGTCCACCGTTCGCTGCTAAAATCTCGTCCGCGAGCGTCTTCGACCGATAGGAGACGACGTGGCTCGCCCCGAGCGCTTTCAGTTTCGGTGCGTCTTTCAAATCGCCGATGATGGCGATGACGTTCGCTCCGAACACGTGCGCTGCAATCTGCACGTTCAACGAGCCGACACCGCCGCTCGCACCGGTGACGACGACCGTCTCACCAGGACGGATTTGAATTTGCTCGTTCATGTGCCACGCCGTCAACCCGCTCACCGAGAAGACGGCGCTGTCGACGAAACTGTCGAGCGGCATGTCATAACAAAGCTCGGCCGGCCAGACGACATATTCCGCATAACCGCCGTCATATTCCGAGCCGATGAACGACATGTCGGGAGCGAGATGCTCCGCACCGTCCGCCCCACTCGACGTGAACGGAAACAAGACGACACGTCGGCCGATCATCCCTTCATCCACTTGATTCCCGACCCCGACAATTTCTCCGGTAATATCTGATCCTGGAATCCGGGGAAACTGGACTCCCTCCGGACGCCAGCCTGATTCCTGCTCCGTCCCGTACGCCCCTTCTCGCATCCATATCTCCGTATTGTTGATGCCGCACGCCTGTACGCGGACGAGTACCTCATCGTCATTCGGTGTCGGGACCGGGACGTCGACGACCTGTAATTGATCGACGTCACCGTATCCGATGACTTGAACTGCTTTCATCAATTCATTTCCTCCTCACACATACACTGATGCTTGTTTATACCCATTTTTCGCAAAACAGCCACCAAGACTTGAATCACTGGTGGCTGTCCGACTAGTTATAGTTGTTGCCGTCTGAGCAGCCCGGCGAAGACGCCGCCTTTGGCACTCAACTCGTCGTGCGTCCCGTCCTCGACGATGCCATCGGCGGTGACGACGAGGATGCGGTCGGCATTCTTCACGGTCGCAAGACGGTGAGCGATGATGAGCGTCGTCCGGTCGGCCGCGAGTTCCGTAAGCGACTCCTGGATGATTGCTTCCGTCTCCGTGTCGAGGGCGGAAGTCGCTTCATCTAATATCAAGATCGGCGGGTTCTTCAAGAACATGCGGGCGATGGCGATCCGTTGTTTCTGTCCGCCCGACAGTTTCAGTCCCCGCTCTCCGATCTGTGTGTCGAGCCCGTGCTCGAGTTCGTCGACGAGCGAGTTCAAATGTGCCTTCTCGACCGCGTGCATGACTTCCGCGTCGCTTGCCTCGAGCTTACCGTAGGCGATGTTCTCGCGGAGCGTCCCGGCGAACAAGAACACGTCCTGCTGCACGATCCCGATCTGGCGACGTAGACTCTCTTTCGTCATGTCACGGATGTCGATTCCGTCGATTGTGATGGCCCCATCCGTCACGTCGTAAAAGCGCGGGATGAGCGAACAGATCGTCGTTTTGCCAGCACCGCTCGTCCCGACGAGGGCGACTGTCGACCCGGTCGTGATGTCGAGGTCGATATGCGTCAACACTTCTCGGTAGTCCGAGTAGCCGAACGAGACATCGTGGAAAGCGATGTTCCCTTTCAGTGAACTGACCTCGACCGCGTCCGGACGGTTCTCGATGTCCGGTGCCTCATCGATCAGTTCTGTGAACCGTTTGAAGCCGGCCATCCCTTTCGGATACATCTCGAGGAGCGCCGTGATCTTCTCGACCGGTTTGATGAGCAAGTTCATATACAAGATGAAACCGACGAGCTCACCGTATGTCAATTCGTTTTCATACGTCAAGTACGCCCCGTAGACGAGGACGAGTAATGTCATGAGCCGTGTCGTGATATAGATCCCGGCGAGCGACTTACTCATGACCCGATACGCTTCGATCTTCGAACCGCGATAGAAGTTGTTGTCTTGTTGGAACCGGTTGATTTCGAACGTCTCGTTCGTGAACGACTGGACGACACGCGCGCCAGAGACGCTATCTTCGACGCGGGCGTTCACTTCACTGATGTTGCCGTACATCTTCTGCCACGCCTTGTTCATGTTTTTATTGGCGTACGTGATCATGATGACGAGGAACGGCACGGCGATGACCGTCACGAGCGCAAGTTGCGGATTGATCGAGAACATGATTCCGAATGCGCCGAGCAATGTCATGATGGCGATGAAGAAGTCTTCCGGGCCGTGGTGTGCCACTTCGCCGATGTCGAACAAGTCGTTCGTGACCCGGCTCATCAAGTGACCGGTCTTATGGTTGTCGAAGAAGCGGAACGATTGCTTATGGATGTGCGTGAACAGTTCTTCGCGCATATCGGTCTCGATATTGATCCCGAGCTTATGTCCCCAATAGTTGACGACGTACTGCATCATCATAGCGAGTATGTACAGAATAAGCAGGCCAATACTGATGATAATAATCCAGTTCCATTCGCCGCCCGGTAACAGAACGTCGATGAACCATTTCACAGCGAGCGGGAAGCCAAGCTCGAGCAGGCCGACGAGGATGGCGAACGAGAAATCAAGGATGAATAACTTCTTATGTGGACGGTAATAACTAAAAAAACGTGAGATCATTTCCTTTCCCCCTTCTAAACAAATAGTTTACGCTTTTTTGCAGGAAGTGGAAAATGGGAAGCACGTCTTTTTCAATCTTTTTTCAGACGATGTATAATGGACGTAAGGAGTGATAACAATGAACGTACAGATTACAGACCGCGCGAACGAGCGTATCAACGCCTTGAAAGGTGACCGTGACGGACAGATGCACTTGTTTTATGAGACGGAAGGCTGCGGTTGCGGCAATAGCGGCATCTTCGAGATCCGCTACGTGACCGAGACGACACCGGAAGACGTCGAGATCGACTCGAACGTCGGGCCAATCCTCATCAAGAACTGGACGAAAGTCTTTTTGGACGAAGACATGATCATCGACTACCGCGACGATAAACGGTCGCTCGTCTTGAAGAGCAACGGCCAAGTGTTCAACTCGAACCTGCTCGTGACCGATGGGACCGGTTGCCAGCTGAACGTTCCGAGCGCATGAAACAAGCGCTCCAGGAGCACCCGAAGTTGATGCTTTGGTTCCTCCTCAGCTTCGGCCTCGGTTTGTTCGGCATCTACCTCGCTTTCACCGACTCCGTTTATACGATGACGGCCGTGATTGCGTCGCTGTTCGCCTTCGGGTTTGCGTTGCAGCGGACAGCAAAGAAGATGCATGAGCAAGAGGATAAATAACAAGAGATAAAGAATTATTAGAGAAGGTGTCGTACGATTCAGTCGGCCCTTCTTTTTTTATACATACGATTTGGAGGAATTTGAAAATGAGACGCTATATGATTCATTGCCAAGACATCGATATCCGCGTGACCGAATGGGGTGAGCGCGACAAGCCAGTCATCTTTTGTTTACACGGCCTCGGCAGTACAGCACTCAGTTTCATCGAAGTTGCGGACAAACTGCAAAACGACTTCCGCATCCTCGCAATTGATGCACCGGGCCATGGAATGTCACAATCTTTCCGTGATGACCATTCATATGACTTTCCGCGTTTTTGTGAGTGGTTGAATCAAGTGCTCGACATGCTCGATGTGAATCGCTTTTATTTTCTCTCTCATTCCTGGGGGTCATTCATTCACCTCTACTATTTGATTAATCAAGGCGAGCGTGTCGACGGCTCCATCTTGATTGATGGCGGTTATCAAAGTAAGCGACTTCGCGGAAACTCTCCTGAAAACGAATCCTCATTTTATGAGAAAGACTTCGAAGACTTTTGTGAGTCATGGGGTGAATTTGAATCGATTGCGGTGTACGATGGCATCTCGAGACGTTCACCGCTCTTGGACCTGGCCGCGCAAGACCTGGCCTTACATAATGATAACCGTTACTATTGGCATGCTCGTGGAAGCACTGGTGCAGCCATCATTCGATCGATGTATCGTGACGAAGTGCTCGATTTTTCGAGCCAGGTGCAAACGAACTCGATGATCCTGTTGCGAGCCACTCTTCCAGAATCGGATGAGCCATTTAAAGTTGATGCGTCAAGTCAGTTTGCCAAATTGACCGGTGCGACCGTCAAAGCGGTTCCATCTGTCTCACACATGTTACATTGGGAAAATCCAGACCGCATCGTTCAAGAAATCAAAGAAAACTGGGTCATATCTGTTTCCGTGTAAACAAAAGGAGGTTCGCCGCGGCGAACCTCCTTTCGTTTATCCTTGTTTCTTCTCTTTCACCGCTGTCCGGATTGACAACTCTTCGAGTTGCGCGTCCGCGACCGGGCTTGGTGCTTGCGTCAACAGACAGCTTGCCGACGCCGTTTTCGGGAAGGCGATCGTGTCGCGAAGGTTCGAACGACCCGCGAGGATCATGACGAGGCGGTCGAGACCGAGCGCGATACCCGCGTGCGGCGGTGTGCCGTATTCGAACGCTTCGAGTAAGAACCCGAACTGGGCGACCGACTCTTCGACCGTGAAGCCGAGCAGTTTGAACATCCGCTCTTGAATGTCGCGCTCATAAATCCGCTGTGATCCGCCACCGAGCTCATAGCCGTTCAAGACGAGGTCATACGCGAGCGCGCGCACGCTTGCTGGGTCCGTCTCGAGAAGATGGAGGTCGTCACGGTTTGGCATCGTGAACGGGTGGTGGTTGGCGTAGAAGCGGCCGTCTTCTTCTTCGAACGTGACGAGCGGGAAGTCCGTCACCCAAAGGAAGTTGAACTTCGACTCGTCGATGAGTCCGAGCTCATGACCGAGCTTGACGCGAAGGGCGCCGAGGCTGTCGGCGACGACAGTTGGTTTTGCCGCCACGAACAAGAGAAGATCGCCCGCTTCCGCGTTCGTCGCTGCAATCAACTTCTGTGCGTACGTCTCGTCGAAGAACTTCGCGATCGGTCCGTTCAAGCCTTCAGCCGTCACTTTGAGCCATGCGAGGCCTTTCGCGCCATAGACAGCCGTAAACTCTTGAAGTTTGTCGATGTCTTTACGCGAGAACTTGTCGGCCTCGCCTTTCACGTTGATCGCTTTGACGTGTCCGTTCGACTCGAGCGCCATATCGAACACTTTGAAACCAGCGCCTGTAACGGCGTCGGCAACGTCGATGAGTTCGAGACCGAAACGTGTGTCCGGCTTATCCGAACCGAAGCGACGCATCGCTTCCTCGTGCGTCATCCGCTCGAACTTGGCCGGTGTGTCGGTGCGACCGAGCGTCGCTTCCATCACTTGCCCCATCATCGCTTCCATCATCGCCATCAAGTCTTCGACGTCCATGAAGCTCGTCTCGATGTCGACTTGGGTGAATTCCGGTTGACGGTCGGCCCGGAGGTCTTCGTCGCGGAAACAACGGGCGATTTGGAAGTAACGGTCGAACCCGGCCACCATGAGGAGTTGCTTGAACAACTGTGGTGATTGCGGGAGCGCGTAGAACTCGCCGCCGTGGACACGGCTCGGGACGAGGTAGTCACGCGCGCCTTCCGGTGTCGACTTCGTCAAGATCGGCGTCTCGACTTCGAGGAACTCTTCTTCCGTCAAGAAGTTACGGATCGTGTTCGATGCCTTCGAGCGGAGGCGGAACGTCTCTTGGAGTGCCGGACGACGGAGGTCAAGGTAACGATATTTGAGGCGAAGGTCTTCAGAGACGTTTTCCGCTTCGTCGCCGATTGGGATCGGTGTCATCTTCGCCGCGTTCAAGATGTTGATCTCTGAAGCGATGACTTCGATGTTCCCTGTCGGCATGTTCGGGTTTTTGTTTTCACGTTCGAGGACGGTCCCTTTGATGTCTAAGACGTACTCGCTACGGATTGATTCCGCGAGCTTGTGCACCGCTTCGTTCTCAGGGCGCACGACGACTTGGACGATGCCTGTGCGGTCACGAAGGTCGATGAAGATGAGTCCTCCGAGGTCGCGTCGTTTTTGGACCCAACCTTTCAATTGTACTTCTTGGCCGATCAGTGACTCTGTCACGCGGCCGTTCATATGTGTGCGTCCGATCATTGTCCTGCTCCTTCCGATAGTTCACGAATTTTGTCTGCGACGGCCGAGAGTGGCACGTCGACTTGTTCTCCAGTTGCCATGACTTTGAGCGAGGCCGAGCCGCGTTCGACTTCATCGTCTCCGAGGATGACGGTGAATGCCGCATTTAAGCGGTCGGCTTGTTTGAATTGACCTTTGAACTTACGTCCGAGGTAATCGCGATCGGCTTTGAACCCTTCCATACGGAGGAGTTGCAACAGGCGCGTCGCTGTCGTCTCGACGTCTTTCCCGCCTTGGGCGACGACGAAGACATCAAGCCCGGTTGCAAGCTCAGGGAGCACGTTCTCGTTCTCGAGCGCGAGGATGAGCCGTTCGAGTCCGATCCCGAAGCCGATACCTGGCATATCCGGTCCACCGATATCTTGGACGAGGCCGTTATAGCGTCCACCGCCGCAAAGCGTCGTGATTGCGCCGAAGCCTTCTGCTTCCGACATGATCTCAAACGCCGTGTGCGTGTAGTAATCGAGGCCACGGACGAGTGTCGGGTCGACAACGTATGCGACACCGAGCGCGTCCAAATGCTCGAGCACTTTGTCGAAATACGCTTTCGACTCTTCGTTCAAAAAGTCGAGGATCGACGGTGCCGACTTCATCGCCGGGTGATCGCGATCGACTTTACAGTCGAGGACGCGGAGCGGGTTTTGGTGCAGGCGCGTCTGACAGTCCTGGCATAATTCGTCTTGGAACGGCTCGAAGTGACGGATGAGCGCTTCGCGGTGGGCGTTGCGGCTCTCCGCGTCACCGAGCGAGTTGACGACGACTTTGATTTTTTGTAAGCCGAACGATTTGTAGATCGTGTAGGCGAGGCTGATTACTTCGGCGTCGACGGCCGGGTCACTGCTGCCGATCGCCTCGACACCGTACTGGTGCAACTGGCGGAAACGGCCTTTTTGCGGACGCTCGTAACGGAACATCGGCCCCATGTAGTACAGCTTTGTCGGTTGATCGGGACTGCCGAACAGTTTGTTCGTGACGAAAGCGCGAACGACCGAGGCCGTTCCTTCCGGACGGAGCGTGTACTCGTCCTTGCCTTTTTTGACGAGCGTGAACATCTCTTTCTGGACGATGTCCGTCGTCTCGCCGACGCTGCGTGTGAACAGGTCCGTCGTTTCAAAAATCGGTGTGCGAATCTCTTTATAGTTGTAGCGGGCACTAATGTCGCGTAACTTGTCTTCGACATACTGCCACGTCTCGACCGTGCCCGGGAGCAGGTCTTGTGTACCGCGTGGTGCTTTCATCAAAATTCCCTCCTTAGAATACAAAAAGGCCCTCGTCCGCAAAGGGACGAGAGCCTGTTAAAGTTTCCCGTGGTACCACCCTCGTTGCAGAGCCAAAATCGATACTCTGCCACTCGAAATCGGTTAACGCCCGATGAAACGGCTTCCCCTACTAAACGTTCAAGGAAGCACCTCCAAAGTGTCGTTCGGGTCATCATCCAGTCGATGCTTTCAGCCAAGGCATCGCTCTCTTTGCTGGTGGGGTGACCGTACTTCTCTTTATCGTAGGTGTTAGGTTATATGGTTCATGATGCCGAATTTTGGCGCCTTCTGTCAAGCGTTTTTTTCAAGCATGAGCGTGACCGGACCGTCATTGACGAGCCCGACGTCCATCATCGCCCCGAACTTTCCGGTCTCGACGACGAGTCCGTGCGTCCGCAAACGGGCGTTGAACTGTTCGTAAAGACGTTCGGCGATGTCGGGTTTCGCAGCCTGCGTGAACGCGGGACGGCGGCCTTTCGACGTATCGCCGTACAGCGTGAACTGCGACACTGACAACACTTTGCCGGCGACGTCTTGAATCGACAAGTTCATCTTCTCTTCCGCGTCTTCGAACACACGGAGCCCCGCCACTTTATCGGCGAGCCAGTTCACTTCCTGCTCAGTATCCTCATGGGTCACCCCGACGAGGAGCAGATAGCCGGCGTCGATTTGTCCGACCGTCTGTTCATCGACTTTGACAGATGCTTCCTTCACTCGTTGCAACAATACACGCACTTAAAATCTTCCTTTCGTTACGTCATCATGACTCGGCTGACCGAGTATACGTCCGAGATCTGTTTGATCCGGTCGACGACTTTTTGCAAATGGTTCACGTTCGGAATCGAGATCGTCATCGAGATGCGGGCTTGTTTGTTTTGGTCCCCACGTCCGCTGACGGCGATGATGTTCGTGTTCGTCGCTGAGACGGCTTGGAGCACGTCGTTCAACAGTCCCGACCGGTCATAACCGGTGATCTCGATATCGACGTTGTAGTTCTTCTCTTTCGCCTGGCCCGCTTCCCACTCGACGGTCAAGAGGCGTTCCGGGTGTTGCTCGTTGATGATGTTCAAGCAGTCTTTCCGGTGGATCGAGACGCC
The DNA here is from genome assembly GCF_001816105.1 of Exiguobacterium sp. SH31. Lineage (NCBI taxonomy): Bacteria > Bacillati > Bacillota > Bacilli > Caryophanales > Exiguobacterium > Exiguobacterium sp. SH31. Next base: position 36,087 of record NZ_LYTG01000098.1, on the reverse strand, counting down.
GCGACCGCGGGTGATATATCCGACGATTTCGTCGCCCGGCACCGGGTTACAGCACCGGCTCATCCGGATGAGCATATTGTCGATCCCTTTGACCGAGACGCCGGCCTCGGCCGTCTTCTTCTTCGGTGACTGGCTGACTTTTAGTTCGTTGATCGCGTCAGACAGTTCGAGTTTCGGCTCTTTCCGTTGCTTCTCCGTCAACTTGTGCGCGACTTGGGCCGCGGTGATGCCGTGATAGCCGACGGCGGCGTACATCTCTTCTTCGTTCCCGAAGTTGAACTTCTCGACGACGATGCTGATCGACTGGTCGTCGATGACTTCTTTCGGTTCGAAGCCGAGCTTCTTGATCTCGACGTCGACGAGTTCTTTGCCTTTCTCGACGTTCTCTTCGCGTTGCTGGCGTTTGAACCATTGGCGGATCTTATTCTTCGCCTGACTCGAGACGGCGAGTTTGAGCCAGTCCTTGCTCGGTCCATAACTATGTTTCGACGTGATGATCTCAATGATGTCACCCGTCTCAAGTTTATGGTCGAGCGGCACCATGCGTCCGTTCACTTTCGCACCGGTCATCCGATGACCGATCTCGGTATGGATGCGGTACGCATAGTCGATTGGGACCGAGCCTTTCGGCAACTCGAACACGTCACCTTTTGGCGTGAAGACGTACAACATGTCGCTGAAGAAGTCGACTTTGAGCGACTCCATGAACTCTTCGGCGTCGGTCGTATCTTTTTGCAACTCTAAAATTTCACGAAGATGGGCAATCTTTTCATCGAACCCGTTCGTCGCGACATTTTTGCCTTCTTTATAAGCCCAGTGCGCGGCAATCCCGAACTCGGCGATGAAGTGCATGTCCTTCGTCCGGATCTGCACCTCGAGCGGCTCACCCTTCGGTCCGATCACCGTCGTGTGAAGCGATTGATACATGTTCGGTTTCGGCATGGCGATATAGTCCTTGAAACGACCCGGCATCGGCTTGTACTGCGTATGAATGATCCCGAGGACAGCGTAGCAATCACGGATCGAATCAACGATGATCCGGACCGCCATCAAGTCGTAAATTTCATTGAACTCTTTATTATGCTTCACGATCTTATTGTAAATCGAGTATATATGTTTCGGTCGACCGTTGACATCGGCTTCGATACTCACTTCATCGAGCACGGCGTTCACTTCGGTGATGACCGATGAGACGAGCGCTTCACGCTCTGTCCGTTTCTGTTTCATCATTGAGACGATCTTATAGTATTGCTGCGGGTTGATATAGCGTAACGAAATATCTTCAAGCTCCCACTTGATCGTCGAGATCCCCATCCGGTGCGCGAGCGGCGCAAAGATTTCAAGCGTCTCCTCGGCTTTTTGGACTTGCTTCTCTTTCGGCATATGCTGCAACGTCCGCATGTTGTGCAAGCGGTCGGCGAGTTTGATCAAGATGACGCGCACGTCTTCAGCCATCGCGATGATCATCTTACGGTGATTCTCCGCGAGTTCTTCTTTCTTCGACTTATACTTGATCTTCCCAAGCTTCGTCACACCATCGACAAGCATGGCGACTTCAACCCCAAATTCGTCAGTTAGTTCTTTGAGCGTGACATCCGTGTCCTCGACAACGTCGTGCAACAAGGCACCGACAATCGTCGTCGCATCTAAGCCGATGTCGACGAGAATACCGGCCACTTGCACCGGGTGCAGGATGTAGGGTTCACCTGAACGTCGGAACTGACCGGTATGATGAAGTTTTGCGTATTCGTAAGCGCGTTTCACTTCGGCAACATCATGCTCATCCATATACTTCCCGAGCGCGTCGAGAAGATCCTCAATACTTACGATTTGTTTTTTGGTCATAACATTCGACACCCTTTTTCTTACCGCTCCCAACGTCTCGGATTCGTCGCAGCATGGTAGTAGTTTGCGTACAAGTTGTTCTATTTTTTATTACCATTATCAAAAAAATCTGACGAACTGTCAAAGGTTGTAGGTTGTTTTCCTCAAAAACTATTCAAAAAACGGGAAGCATGAGCTTCCCGTTTCCTCAGTCTTCGTAGCGGATGAGTGAGAACAAGTCGTATCCTTCGAGACGTTCGCGTCCACCGAGGCCGTCGAGTTCGATCAAGAACCCGATTCCAGCAACGACACCACCGAGTTGTTCGATCATTTTGATCGTCGCTTCGATTGTGCCACCCGTCGCCAGTAAATCGTCGAGGATGACGACTTGCTGACCTGGCTTGATTGAATCTTTGTGCATCGTCAAAATGTCCGTACCGTATTCAAGACCGTACGATACGCGAACTGTCTCACGTGGTAACTTGCCTTCTTTACGTACCGGGACGAAGCCAAGTTCGAGGGCGTAAGCCGCCGGGCATCCGACGACGAATCCACGTGCTTCTGGTCCGGCGATGAGTTCAGCGCCACGTTCCTGCGCGTAGACGATCAATTCGTCGACCGCTTTCTTATAGGCAGGTCCGTCTTGCATGAGCGACGTGATGTCTTTAAAGCTGATTCCTTCTTTCGGGTAATCCGCTACTTCTTTAATATGCTGTTTGAAATCCATTTTATGTGTAAGCCTCCTGCATCTTGTTCGATCGCAATGATTGTAACCGCTCTTTCAGCTCTGCCAACGACGCATAGACGAAACGTTCTTCGAGTTGTTCTCGTCCGACGCGACGTTTGTAACAAGGCGCTTCGGTCAAATCACGTTTCGGTGCTTCTGGATTCACTCCAGGCAGTCCGTCTTCCATTGTAACAAGAAATTCGAGTTCAGAGAATACTTGATGCATAAATTGAATCGTATTTTTTGTCCATTTTCGTTCGATTGACAAACGAATCAAGTTTTCACGCAGGTGTTTCCGTTCGCACGTGGCCATATGGACGTAATACGTTCGGAAATCTTCCCGGCTCGGCAATTTCTCGAAAAACGAATTGCCCGCTTGGCCGAACGCGCAATAGACGCGCTCGACGTCTTCATTGAGCAGGTCGGACAGCGTCGTCTCGTCGTCCGGTAAATCGAGCAACACGACGAACCGTTTGACCGGCGTTTTGAAATCGTGGAGTGAAAACTCGTTCGACTCGCCTCTGAATGACACGTACGATGTCGCGTCACTCGGAAGCTGTCTCAATTCATCAATCGAGTTTTTCTTACCTCGATAATCGAACACTTGGAACCCATCGACACGGATGTCTTGGATCATGAGTTGCGGCTTGCGCATCCCATTCCATTCGTTCACTTGGAGACTCCCCATAACCGAGACGAGTGCCATCTTCGAGATTTCCGAGACGACGTGACCGAACCCGAAGCCGATGCCGTCGAGTTCGCGCTTGTCTCCAGCAAGCTGAACTTTAAGATGCGTGTTGTCGCGCCCGATTTGACGGATATCGCGCAGTTTCGCGTCCGCGACGACGACGCGCGGTGACGGGTTGCCCATCCCAAACGGGGCGAGCTTGCCGATTTCTGCGATCAAGTCGAGCGATACGTCGCTGACGTCGAGCTTCAAATCGACGTTCACGCGGGCGACGAACGTCTCGTCCGGAATCGATTCCGCTTGCTCGTTCAAGCGTCGTCTCAGCTCCGCCACATTCTCTGACATGAGCGTCATCCCGGCCGCTGCCGGGTGTCCCCCGAAGTGCGGGAGAATATCTTCGTTTTTAGAAAGCTCTTTAAATAAGTCAAAACCATCGATCGAGCGGCCCGAACCCTTAGCTTTCCCCGTCTTCGGATCGTGGCAGAGCAGGATGACCGGTCGATAGTACGCCTCGACGAGACGTGAGGCGACGATTCCGACGACACCCGGATTCCAACGTTCGCTCGCGACGACGAGGACACGGTCGTCCGTCATCGATGCTTCGACGAGTTCGGTTGCTTCTTTCGCGATAGTCTTGACGATGTCTTGACGCTCTTTGTTTTGTTTATCGAGTTGATTCGCTAAGACGAGTGCTTCTTCGACACTTTCGGCGAGCAGCATCTGGAGGGCTGGCATCGCCGAGTCAAGTCGTCCGGCCGCATTGATGCGGGGACCGAACGCGAACCCGACCGACTCTTCGTTGAGCGTGCTGTCCGTCAAGGCACAAACTTCGCGCAGCGCTAAAATCCCGGGCCGCTTCGATTCATCGAGCGCCTTGAGACCCAGCTTCGCGAGCAGACGGTTTTCTCCGTCGAGCGGGACGAGATCGGCGATTGTCCCGAGGACAGCCAAGTCGAGCAGCTCGTCAGGCATCCGCCCGAGCACGGCGTGTGCCACTTTAAGGGCGACTCCGGCTCCGGCGAGTTTGTCGTATGGATACGACGGATCGATGTGTGGATGAATGATCGCAAACGCGTCAGGTAGCGTCGCTTTCGGCTCGTGGTGGTCGGTGATGATCAAGTCGACGTTCAGTTCTTTCAACAGCGCCGCTTCTTCGATCCCCGAGATCCCACAGTCGACCGTGATGACGAGCGTGAACCCTTCACTTGCCGCCCAACTGAACGCTTCTTTGTTTGGCCCGTATCCTTCCGTGAACCGGTTCGGGATATAGCACTCGGCCATGACCCCGATCTCAGTCAACGCATGCCACATGACAGCCGAGGCACTGACCCCATCGACGTCGTAATCCCCATAGATGAGCACCATCTCGCCTTCGTCAGCCGCTCGCTTCAAGCGCTCGACGACTTTCGGCATCTGCTCGAACAAGTTCGGGTCGTGGAACTCGAGTTCATCCTCGATCTGAAGGAACGCCTTCGCTGCGTCAGGCTCTCGATGGCCTCGTTGCGTGAGCAACGTCGCGAGTTGTTCCGATATATTTAGTTCTGTCTGTAGTTGTTCGATCGCGGCCGCATCCGTCTCCGGATACACCCACCGTTTCTTTGCATGATACATATCCTTCACTCCAATCAACTGTTGATTATATCAGAACGGGGACGTGTTTTGCCGTCTTGACATATGAAAAAGGTCCTCCGAACGAATCGGAAGACCTTGTCATCACGCCTCAGGGGCGGGTGTGGCTTGTTTCTTTTTATTGATTGTTAATTTTTTGAGCATGAGCCAGAGGTATGACGCGATGAAGATCGATGAATACATCCCCATGACAAGTCCGATGAGAAGCGCGACCGCGAAGCCGCGAATCGACTCGGCTCCGAAGATGTACAAAGCGAGCGCCGTCACGAGTACGGTGATGACCGTGTTGACCGAACGGACAATCGTCTCTTGAATCGACGTGTTGACGATATCTTGGTAGACGTCCATCGACTTAATCTTCCGCTCTTTTTCGTACGCTTGAATATTCTCGCGCACCCGGTCGAACGTGACGATCGTATCGTTGACCGAGTACCCGATGATTGTCAAGATCGCGGCGACGAAGTACAAGTTGACTTCGATCCCAAAAATCGAGAACGCGACGATCATGAAGAACGCATCGTGCAACATCGCGACGACGGTCGCGAGCGCATACGAGAATTGGAATCGGAACGTGATGTAGAGAATGATCCCGAGCGACGCAAGGGCGACCGCATAGACGGCGTTACGGGCGATGTCGCGACCGACTTCGGCTGATACGGTACTAATATTCGGATCACTTCCAAACGTTTCCGTAAATACAGTTTTAACTGAAGCGACTTCATCCTGGCTGAGCTGACCGACGAACGTCACGTTCGCAAGCGACCCGCCATCGGCATATTGAATCGAAGAAATTGACTCGTTGACGCCTGCTTCTGTAAAGGCGGCTTCAAGTTCTTGTTGTGACACTTGTGTCTCCGTCTGCACTTCGACACGCGTCCCTGACGCGAAGTCGATTCCAAGGTTTAACCCTCGGAAGAATAAAATACCGAGACCGATGATAACGACGGCACACGAAATGATGAACAGCGTGCGCATATGTTTCACATAATTTAATTCAGTGAGCTTAAAGTTCACGGATTTCACTCTCCTTCACACCAAACCAACCTTTACGTTTGTCGAACAAGCGACTAGCGACGAGGAGGTGCATCAAATAACGTGAGATGAAGACGTTCGAGATGAACGTCATCGCAATTGAGATCATGAGCATGATGGCGAACCCTCGAACCGAGCTTGTCCCGAAGTAGAACAACACAGCGGCTGAGATGAGCGTCGTCAAGTTGGCATCGATGATCGTACTGAGCGAACGGCGGTTACCGGCGCGGAACGCCGACAGTACCGACTTGCCTGAGCGAAGCTCGTCTTTAATCCGCTCGGCCGTGATGATGTTCGCGTCAACTGCCATCCCGACCCCGAGGACGAGAGCGGCAATTCCTGGCAGCGTCAAGACGGCGTTGATACCGTTAAAGAACAACATGATCAAATTGATATACAAGACGAGCGTGATGATCGAGACGAGTCCAGGTAAACGATAGAAGAACAACATGAACAAGAAGACAGCTGCAATCCCGATGAGCGAAGCGAAGACAGTCTTATCGAGCGCGTCTTGTCCGAACTGGGCTGATACTGACGTCGAGTAAATCTCTTCGAGCTTGACTGGAAGCGCGCCGGCGTTCAAAATGTCGGCCAAGCGTTGTCCGCTTTCGGCATCGATATCGCCGCCCGAAATGATCGCTTTGTCAGATAGGATTGGTCCGTTGACCGAAGCATCTGAGACGATCTTCGAGTTCTCTTTTTGAATCTCTTCTTCATATGAATCGCCTTCTTCAAAGTCTAACCAGATGACGAGACGGTTCTCTGGGGCCGGACGCTCTGCGATTTTCGACGTCACTTCGCCGAACTGTTCCGCTGACTGGAGCGTCAACTCGACGACCGGGTTCCCTTGTTGGTCATAACTGATGGCAGCCCCACGTGGTGCGAGGTCTTTCCCATCGAGCAAGACGTTGTCATCGATGTCACGGAACGTGAGCTGCGCTGTCGACGACAGCACTTCCCGCGCATCATTCTGATTCGAGACACCAGCTAACTGGACACGAATTCGGTTCTCGTCTTCAATCCGGATATCCGGTTCAGAGACACCTAAGACGTTGACACGGTTGTTGATAGCGCGAACGGTTGCATTCATCGCTGATTGATCGATGACATCACCGTCTTCGAGTGGCTGGACTTCGTACAGCACTTCAAATCCGCCTTTTAAGTCGAGTCCAAGGTTCGTGTTCTTGACGACCCATGGCGTCGTGAACACAGCGAGCAAGATCGTTGCGATCATGATGACCGCAAAAATCGCGATATTCCCTTTTTTGTACATACGGCTATTTCCTTTCTAGATACGTGTTCTATATAAAACTTCTCCCGTTAACATTACAAATATTCTAAACATTTATCAATCGTTTTCCTAAAATTGTAACATCAACCTCGAGATTTTCTGGCTTTTTTGCCCGAACGACTAAAAGTTGCATTAGGGCAAAACTTGCGTTATGCTATGACTATCGAAAATATATCACGTTTGCAAAGGAGTCCTCTACAATGGATAGTACAATTATTTTCGCCTTTTTATTGACACTATTCGCTGGGCTCGCGACCGGGATCGGAAGCATGATTGCCTTCTTCGCGAAGCGGACGAACACAGCCTTTCTGTCAATCTCGCTCGGCTTCTCGGGCGGTGTCATGATTTACGTCTCGTTCATTGAGATCTTCCCGAAAGCACTTGTCGAACTCGTCGGTGCCCATGGGGAAAAAGCCGGCACAATTTATACCGTGCTCGCATTTTTTGGAGGGATGCTTCTGATCGCTTTAATCGATAAGTTGATCCCCTCCCCTGAAAACCCGCATGAGGTCAAATTCGTCGAGACGATGCAAAACGATCCGTCGTCACAAGAACTGGCCACGACCGCAACCGCAACAGAGGGTGAGCCTGTGCCGTTAAATCAGGAGACAAAACAACGTCTTCACAAAATGGGTCTGTTTATGGCGCTCGCCATCACGATTCATAACTTCCCTGAAGGACTAGCCACGTTCATCTCCGCGCTCGACGACCCGGCCGTCGGTATCGCCATCGCGATTGCCATCGCCTTGCACAATATTCCGGAAGGGATTGCCGTCTCGGTGCCGATTTACTACGCGACCGGCTCGCGGAAGAAAGCGTTAAAACTCTCGTTCCTGTCAGGTCTAGCGGAACCGGTCGGTGCCATTGTCGGCTTCTTGATTTTGATGCCATTCTTGAACGATACGATCTTCGGTTTGTTGTTCGCAGCCGTCGGCGGGATCATGGTATTCATCTCGCTCGACGAACTGTTACCGGCCGCCCGTGAATACGGCCGAGCCCATCATGCGGTATACGGCATGGTCGCCGGAATGATGGTTATGGCAGCGAGTCTTGTTCTTTTAATGTAACGAAGACATGTGTCAATCTATGCACCTATCAATAAAGAGGTCGTTGAAACGGATTATCCGTCTCAATGACCTCTTTTCATTTCATAGATAGTAGTTCACTTAAGATGATTTTGTTCTCTACTCATCATTCAGAGTTTTTCTTCTTAAAAATTTCTAGCGCTTCAAAAAAAGCGATTCCTGTCAGCAATGAAATGTTTTTAAGGTTTAATACATTATTTTCAATCCAAATTTGTGCTAAAGATTCTCCACAACTTGCTCGAATCATCTCATCCGTGCCTTCATCATTTGCGACGGTCAACAATGCAATCTCTATTGCTTCATTGTTTGAAATAAAACCCAAATCGATAGCAGCATCGTCTCTTTCTGCATCATTTGCTGTCTTGTCTACTAATATCCCGATTAAATCGCTCGTATTGTCCACACTTAAACCCCTTTTCAATGCGGTGTAGAAGTCTTGAACAAGTGGACGAGATCTTTCAACTCGACCGACATATGGCTCATCGTCTCGGCGATGCCATTGATTTCTTGAATCGCGGCGAGCTGTTCTTCCACGTTCGCCCCCGCTTCTTCGACACTGCGTTGCGTCGAAACCGCGTTCGTCGACATGTCCTCGACCGAGACCGCGACTTCGGTCGTATTCGCACTGACTTCCTCTGTCGCCGCGGCAATTTCGCTCATCTGACGCGACGTCTCTTGAATGACCGACACGATTTCACGGAACGCCCCGGCGACTTCACCCATTTGGGCGACGCCGTTCGTCACATGACCGCTCGTCACGTCAAACGCCGCCTCAACTTGTTTCGTGTCGCGTTGGATATCGACGACGACCGCTTGAATCTTCTTGGCCGATTGTTTCGACTCTTCGGCGAGTTTACGGACTTCAGCGGCGACGACCGCGAACCCTTTCCCGTGCTCCCCTGCCCGCGCTGCCTCGATGGCGGCGTTCAAAGCGAGCAAGTTCGTCTGTTCGGTGATGGCCGTAATCGACCGGGTGATCTTTTCAATCTCAAGCGATTGGTTCGATAAACGTTCGACCATCTGTTGGGTCAGGTCGTTGGCCCGTTGAATCTCTTGCATCTGACTCTCGGCCAACTGAATCGTTTCAAGTCCGCCGCTCGCCGCCTCAAGTGTATGAATCGTCTGTTCATTCACACCTTGGGAGGCGGCAGCGATTTGATTCAAGCCGGTGACAGCCTGATTGACGCCAGACGTCCCTTCCTCGGCGCGCTTGGCCGACACTTGGGCCGCGATATTCATGTCTTCGAACAGTCCAGCCACGCCTTGAGTCGTCGTCGCGACGTGGTCCGTGCTCGCGTATAACTCTTCCGAATACGCCGTCACTTTATCCGAAGCAGCTCCGACCTGGCGGATCAACCCGACGAGGTTGTGTTTCATCTCGTTAAAGGCCGTCACGAGATCACCAAGCTCATCATTCGATTCGACGGCGATGTCTTCACCGGTCAAGTCCCCTTCCGCGACGACTCGTGCTTCACGGACGAGACGGTTGATCGGTGTTAAGAACAGTTTTTGGAGCGCATAGAGCGACAACAGCCCGATGGCGACACCGATGATACTGATGATGATCATCCAGACGATCGAGGTGCCGGCGTTTGCTTGCACAGCCGCCGTCTCATCGTCTAGCATCTCCGCTTGATGGGCGACGAGATCGGTGACCGTCATCCGGACCCGATCGGTCGTCGGGGTCACGCTCGTGTTGAGTACCGTCTTGTACCCGATCTCATCTTGTTGTTGGCGCAGCTCGATGGCACGTGCCATATCGGTATCGAGCAGTTGATTGAACTTCTCTAAGTCCCCGAGCCAACTGAGCACTTTGTCGTCAGATGAAGACTTTTTAAGTGCATCCATCAATTCGTCACGCTTTTGTTGCGACGCTTCTAAGCTGATTAACGTCTTCGGGTTCGAGACGAGTAAATAATAATTCAAATAGCGCTCGGCATCTGTAACTGTCAACGCCAAATCTTCGGCGATCAACATGTCACGGAGACCTTCGTTCAACACCCGATCGTACTCAGCAGTGGCATTTTTTAATTGATAAGAACCGAGCGCGCCGACGAGGAGCAAGGCAATGATTGTCGGCACGAGCGCGATCGCCATCTTCCGTCGCATCGATGAACGGCCTTTCGTTCGTTTGATCGACGAACGTCCTTTCAGTCGTTTGACGCGAGCCCAACCTTGCCATTTTTTAATCGGTTGTAATAATCGTTTAACGTCCATGTCCGTTTCCTCATTTCCAATTTCTTCTCAACTTGACATTAATGCAAACGTTTTCACTAATCAATTTGATTTTTGGAAATGAGGTCGATGATTCGAGGGATTGATGAAGTTTGACAAAAAGCAGACACTTACCCTATGATACAAATCGTAACTATTACTATTTAAGAGGTGGAAGCATGACTGATCTGTCAACACGGGTATTAATCATCGGCGCCGGCGTTCACGGTATGACCCTCGCTGTATCTTATTTAGAACAAGGCGGTGCGTTAGAAGAGCTTCTGCTAATTGACGCTCACGATCAACTACTCAAGAACTGGAAGTCCCAAACCGCTCATATTGAAATGTCACATTTGCGCTCGACGCGCGTCCATCATATATCGTCTAATCCATACGCGTTGAAACAGTTCGCGGCGGCGAACGACTATGGCTCTTATCATTTCAAGGATACGTTCGGCCGACCGTCTTTAGCGTTGTTCAACGATCATTGTGATCAACTCATCGCGGACTTTAATCTTCGTTCTCGTTTTTTAGGCAATCAACCCGTCTCCTCGATTAAACGGTCCGGCAACGTCTACGAAGTGACGACATCGACTCGACGGATTACCGCCGAGACGGTCATCGTTTCGACCGGTCAATCGAGCTCGATGCATCTACCGGGCTTTGCGGACATCCCGACATGCCGACACGTCTTTTCAGCTAACGATCAGCCGGAACAATCGAACGTTACCGTCGTCGGCGGCGGGATCACGGCGTTACATTATACGGTATCGCGTCATAGTAAAGGCCATGACGTCACGCTCGTCACGAAGCGCCCGCTCGAGGTGAGCCAGTTCGACGCCGACCGCAGTTTCATGGGTCCAAAGGGGTTACGCGCTTTCCATCAGTTGGAAGACAACTGGATCGAGAAACGTGACTTCGTCAAGCAAGAACGAAAGCCTGGGACGTCCCCGAACGACCTCGTCTTGAAAGTGAAGCGGCTCGTGCAACTTGGTGAAATTCGACACATCATTGGAGAAGCGGTCCGTGACGGTGACCAGTTATTCGTCGACGGGATTGCGTTGCCGTCTGACGAGATCGTCTGCTGCACGGGGATCCGCCCGCTCCATCCGAAAGAGACGTTTTTACGGCCGCTCATGGAGCAGCTCGACTTACCGCTCACCCCGTGCGGCACACCGGTACTTGATGCCTCACTCGCTTGGACAGACAACTTCTACATGACTGGCGCTTACGCCGACTTGATCGTCGGTCCGTTCGCTCGTGCCATCTACGGCGGTCAAGAAGGGGCTCGTCGTATCATTCCTCGCCTATTACCCGCACGAAAAAACGCCTGACCATATACTGGTCAGGCGTCATTTGCTTACTCAGCGAATGAAGAGTTTCCTTTTTTCGTCACTTCAGCAATCGCACTGCGATTGAACTTGAGAAGTGCTTGGTCGCATTTCAATGTGACTTCTGTGTCTTCGATCTGATGGACGACACCGTGAAGGCCGCCAATCGTCACGACATGATCGCCACGCTCAAGCGCATTTTGCATCGTTTGTACTTGCTTTTGTCGCTTCGTCTGTGGACGGATCAACAAGAAGTAGAACACGACGAAAATAAGGATCATCGGTAATAGTGCTACGAGAGTTTCCATTTGTAGAATTCACCCTTTCCTTCAATATCAGGTTCATTATACCGTGAAACCGATTCGTTGTCACATAATCGCTGTTAGAAGAATTAGAAATTCTTGGCGTTCGGTTTGTTATATCCATATTCTTCGAAGTACTCTTCTTTGAAATCGAGGAGACGGTCTTCGCGGATCGCTTGACGGACCTGCTCCATCAAATTCACGAGGAAATGAAGGTTATGCGTCGAGCAAAGGTGGAGACCGAACATCTCATCGGCACGGATCAAATGGTGCACGTATGCCCGTGAATAGTTCTTACACGTATAGCAATCGCACTTCTCATCGATCGGGCCAAAGTCCGTCTTATGTTTGGCGTGTTTGATCGTCACGCGACCTTTAGACGTCATGAGCGTGCCGTTACGGGCGATCCGTGTCGGCAAGACGCAGTCGAACATGTCGATCCCGCGAATCGAACCTTCGATCAACGCATCCGGTGATCCGACGCCCATCAAGTAGCGCGGCTTATCTTCCGGCATGAACGGTGTCGTGAACTCGAGCGCCCGATACATGACGTCTTTCGGTTCGCCGACCGACAAACCGCCGACCGCATAACCCGGGAAATCGAGTGAGACGAGGTCTTCGGCGCTTTGACGGCGAAGGTCTTCGTACTCGCCACCTTGGATGATGCCGAACAGCGCCTGGTCCTCCGGACGTTCGTGCGCCGCGAGGCAACGTTCGGCCCAACGGCTTGTCCGCTCGACCGACTTCTTCATGTATTCATGCGTCGCCGGGAACGGCGGGCACTCATCGAACGCCATCATAATGTCCGCACCGAGCGCGTTTTGGATTTCCATCGCCTTTTCTGGTGACAAGAACAACTTGTCCCCGTTCAAATGGTTACGGAAATGGACGCCTTCTTCTTGAATGTTACGCAGGTCAGCGAGTGAGAACACTTGGAAGCCGCCTGAGTCCGTCAAGATCGCGCCGTCCCAGTTCATGAACTTGTGAAGTCCGCCCGCTTGCTTGACGACCTCGTGTCCGGGACGAATCCATAGGTGGTACGTGTTCGATAAGATGATGTTCGCACCCATCGCTTTCACTTGTTCAGGTGCCATCGTCTTGACGCTCGCCTGCGTGCCGACCGGCATGAAGACAGGCGTCTCGAACGAGCCGTGCGGCGTATGGACGATCCCGTGCCGCGCTCCTGATTGTTTACACGTGTGGATGTGTTCGTATGTGACTGCATGTTTGGTCATTTGTTTTCTTCCTTCCTCGTAATGAGCATCGCGTCTCCAAAGCTGAAGAAGCGGTATTCGTTTTCCACCGCGGTTCGGTAGGCGTGTAAGATGATGTCGCGTGACGCGAACGCCGAGACGAGCATGACGAGCGTTGACTTCGGCAGATGGAAGTTCGTGATCAGTCCATCGATCGCCTTCAACTCGACGCCAGGGTAAATAAAGATGTCCGTCCAGCCCGATGACTCGACGAAATTCCCGTGATCGCGCATGATCGTCTCGAGCGTCCGTGTCGACGTCGTTCCGACCGCGAAGACGCGGCCGCCGCTCGCGCGGACGTCACGGAGCGCCCGTGCCGATTTCTCGGACAGTTCAAAGTACTCGCTATGCATCGTATGCTCTTCGATCGTATCGGCCGTGACCGGGCGGAACGTCCCGAGCCCGACGTGAAGTGTGAGCGGGATCAAGTTGACCCCTTTCGCCTGGGCAGCCTCGAGCAATTCTTCTGTGAAATGAAGACCTGCCGTCGGTGCGGCCGCACTGCCGCGTTCGCGGGCGTAGACGGTCTGGTAGCGGTCTTGATCGTCAAGCTGTTCGCGGATGTAAGGCGGGAGCGGCATCGTGCCGAGCTCGTCTAAAATCTCATAGAAGATCCCGTCATACTCGAACTTGAAGCGGCGTCCGCCTTCCGGGAGCTCCTCGACACATTCGGCCCGGAGCAATCCGTTCCCGAATTCGACGATGGCGCCGACGCGGACTTTCTTCGCCGGTTTGACGAGCGCTTCCCAGACGTCATCTTCGGTCTGCTTCAAGAGCAGCAGCTCGACTTTGCCGCCCGTCTCTTGCTTCGCCCCGAACAGACGGGCCGGCAAGACACGCGAATCGTTGACGACGAGCGCGTCGCCTGCTTGTAAATAGTCGAGCACGTCACGGAAGTGGCGGTGCTCGATGTCACCTGTGTCACGGTCGAGGACGAGCAAACGTGAGCTCGTCCGATCAAGGAGCGGGACTTGGGCGATCAATTCTTCTGGCAAGTCAAAATCATAGTCGTTTACGTTCAATTGAATATCTTGCATCATTTACTCCTCTTCGTATCCAAAATGCGTCTTAGCGTATTGTGTGATCATGCGTCCTCGCGGTGTCCGCTGGAGGAAGCCTTGTTGTAACAAGTATGGTTCGTAGACGTCCTCGATCGTCTGGGCGTCTTCACCGATTGTCGCGGCGAGCGTCTCGAGCCCGACTGGACCGCCGCCGAACCGTTCGACCATGGCCCGCAAGAGCCGATGGTCGACCTCGTCGAGCCCGAGGGCGTCGACGTGCAGGCGATCGAGCGCACTCGATGCCATGGCCGGGTCGATTTCTTTCGTCCCTTCCACTTGCGCGAAGTCACGGACACGACGCAACAGCCGGTTGGCGATCCGTGGCGTCCCGCGTGCGCGTTTGGCGATCGCGCCGCTCGCTTCCGGTGAGATCGACAGACGGAACAGCTGGGCCGTCCTGCTGACGATGGCCGCGAGTTCGTGTGCCTCGTAATACTCAAGTTTGAGCGTCACCCCGAAACGGTCACGGAGCGGGGCCGACAACATGCCGGCCCGTGTCGTCGCGCCGACGAGCGTGAACGGTGGCAGGTCGATGCGGACGCTGCGCGCCATCTCGCCTTGTCCGTAGACGATATCGAGACAGTAGTCTTCCATCGCCGGATATAAGATCTCTTCAATCGTCCGGCTGAGCCGATGGATCTCGTCAATAAACAGGACGTCCCCCGGCTCGAGCGTTGACAAGATCGCTGCTAAGTCGCCGGGCCGTTCGATCGCGGGGCCGGCTGTCGTCTTGATGCCGACGCCCATCTCGTTGGCGATAATTTGTGCGAGCGTCGTCTTCCCTAGACCGGGTGGCCCGTAAAGGAGGACGTGGTCGAGCGTCTCGCTCCGCATTTTTGCCGCTTGGATAAAGACGGATAAGTTCCCTTTCGCCTTCTCTTGTCCGATATACTGCTCGAACCGTTGCGGACGCAGGCTCCACTCTTCAGAGTCTTCATACTGTTGGTGGGATTGTGACAACAATCGTTCGTCCATAGGTTCCTCCTTATTTCAACAACAATTGCAGGGCGCGCTTTATGTAAGCGTCTGTCGTCAATATTTCTGAATTCAACTCTTTACGGACACGTGTGATCTCACGTTCCGAATAACCGAGAGCGGCGAGCGCTTCACACGCTTCGTCAAGTTCTGACGAGCCTTGTGCGAACAAGCCTGTGTTCGGCACGTAGTCCGGTGCGAGCTCTGACAACTTCCCTTTTAAATCGAGCGCCATTTGTTTGGCCGTCTTCTTGCCGACGCCCGGGAACTTCATCAAGTACTTCTCGTTCTCGGTCTCGATTGCGTCAATCAACGCGTCCATGTCGCCCGAGGCGACGATGGCGAGCGCGCCTTTCGGTCCGATGCCGTTGACGCCGAGCAGTTTATTGAACAGTTCGCGCTCCCGGCGTGACCGGAAACCGTACAGCGTCTGTTGATCTTCTCTGACGTAATGGTGCGTAAACACGATTACATGTTCGTCTTGTTCACGATAAAAAAACGGGTTAGGCACATGTACTTTGTAGCCGACGCCCGAAACATCCAACGTTATATATTCCGCACACACGTAGGCGACGGATCCTTTTACGAATTCAATCACTTTGTTATCTCCTCTTCATAGGAAAACTGCATTCATTGTACCATAGAAAACGTCGTGAAAAAAGGACAGGCGATCGCCTGTCCGTTATCTCGCTAACATCCGCTCAAGAGCGAGCGTTGCCCATTTCGTCGTTTCCTCATCGACACGAATGATGTTGACCGGATCCGTCTCGAGCGACTCGAGCGCCCACAACAGATGCGGCAAATCGATGCGGTTCATCGTCAGACACGGACACATGTACGGGTTGAGGGAGACGATGTCTTGCTCGGGATGCGTCATTGCTAGTCGATTGACCAAGTTCATCTCCGTCCCGACGGCCCACTTCGTCCCCGGAGCGCTCGCCTCGATCTGGTCGATGATGTATGACGTCGACCCGGCCTCGTCCGCCGCCTGCACGACGTCAAACGTACACTCGGGATGGACGATGATGCGTCGTTCCGGGTCATGCTTCCGCAACGCCTCGATTTGGGCGACATTGAACTTCTCGTGGACCGAACAATGCCCTTTCCAGAGGATGACCCGTACGTCTTCGATGTGGCCCTCGTAGTCGAGACGCTCACGAAGCGGGTCCCAGACGGCCATCGCCGCCAGCGGCACACCGAGATCAAACGCCGTGTTGCGCCCTAGGTGTTGATCTGGCAAGAACATAATCCGTTCGCCAGTCTCGAGTGCCCAACGGACGATGTCGTGGGCGTTTGACGACGTGACGGTCGCACCGCCGTTCTTTCCGACGAACGCCTTGATCGCTGCCGTCGAATTGACATACGTGATCGGGATGATGTCGTCACCGAACAAGTCGGTCAATTCCTCCCAAGCAATCTCGGTCTGGTCGATATCGGCCATATCCGCCATCGAACAACCGGCCCGCATGTCCGGCAAGATGACGAGTTGGTCGTCGCGTGTCAGCATGTCGGCCGTCTCGGCCATGAAATGGACGCCGCAAAAGACGATAAACTCGGCCCCATTCATTTGTTCGGCGAGTCGTGCGAGCTGGAGCGAATCTCCGGTCGCGTCCGCGAACTGGACGACCTCATCCTTTTGATAGTGATGTGCCGGTAGAAACAGCCGGCTGCCGAGCCGTGCTTTAATGGCTTCGATCCGTGCTTCCATCTGTTCGATCGTCATATTAGCGTATTGTGCTGGCATCGTTCCGAGTAACTGCATATTTGACCCCTCCTTTAAGATTTAAGCTGCAATCGAGAGCCGTCACCGAATTCGTCAACTGTCCGACCGAGATGACGTCGACGCCCGTACCGCGGTAGGCGGCGATCGTGTCGACGGTGATCCCACCCGACGCTTCCGTCGTGATGTGGGACGGCACGAGCGCAACCCACGCCTTCAACTCTTCCGGTGACCGGTTATCGAGCATGATGATGTCAGGACTTGCCGCGATCGCCTCACGCAACTGCTCGATCGTCTCGACCTCGACTTCGATCGGTGTCGTATGCCCGTTTTGAGCTCTCGCCACTTCGATGGCCCGCGTGATGCCCCCGAGTGCCGCAATATGGTTGTCTTTGATCATGACCGCATCGTCGAGACGCAGCCGATGGTTGTACCCCCCACCACATCGGACGGCGTATTTTTCAAGCATCCGCAGTCCCGGCGTCGTCTTCCGCGTGTCGGTGACCCGGATCGCTGGGTCGGCGAGCGCCTCGACACAGCACCTTGTCAGCGTGGCGATGCCGCACATGTGTTGCACGAGGTTGAGCAGTACCCGTTCCGTCTCGAGGATCGTCCGCGTCTTGCCTCGCAAAGCGAACATGACGTCACCTTTTTTCAAATCCGTCCCATCGTCACGGCACTGTTCGACGACGAGCCGCTGCATCGCCGCGAGTTCCATCACGACGTCAACACCGGCGAAGACCCCGTCCGCCTTGGCGGTGACGACGGCTGTCGCCCCGTCGAGCGGGTCGATGAGCGCGCTCGAGGCGTCTCCAAATCCGATATCCTCAGTTAGAAATTGTGTGAGCTGTTCGCGCAGTAACGTTCTGTTCATGGAACTCCTCCATTCTCATAAAGGCGCGTGCTAAAATCCGGCCCGCCTCAAGTTGTAATGTTCGTTCTGCCAATTGTCTTGTCACGTGTTTCGTCCGTGCCAGTTGTTGGGTATTTTCTAAGAAACTTCTCATTTCTCCAAACTCAGGCGAGATTGTCAGCCAGTTGCCTAATCGCCGACGATACGCTTGAAACGCCTCCTTCGATAACTCATAAGCGGTCACTTCAGTCACCGTGAACGGCCTTTCTTCAAGTCGCACCGATGCAGCGACCCGTTTTCCGAACACCCAGCATTCAAGTAGTGAATTAGAAGCCAACCGGTTCATCCCGTGAACACCCGTGTCGGCGACTTCACCGACCGCGTAAAGCCCGGCCACACCCGTCGATCCGGTTTCATCGACCCGCACCCCGCCCATATGAAAATGCAGACCCGGCCGGACCGGGATGCGAGCGACGTCGATCCGTTCGGCCTGACACGTCGCCCACAATTTCGGGAACCGGGCCGCAATGTCTTTGACGCGACTCGTATCGAGATAGACCGGGCCGCAGTGACGCGTGAGCACGGCCGCCACTTCATCACGGGGCGCCAGACTGCCTAGCGGATGGTGCCGCATCACGTGACACCCGTCCTCATCGACGAGTTCCGCACCCGCACCTCGCAGCGCCTCGGTCACGAGGTGCGGCGTCTCGACCGCTAGCAGTGTCGGATGAAACTGGATCTCGGTCAAGTTGGAAAGTTCGGCACCGGCAGCGCTCGCCAAGACGAGTCCATCCCCCGTCACGGCCCGACAGTTCGACGTCCAATCGACGAGCCCGCCGATGCCACCTGTCGCCAAGACGACCGCGCCCGCTTGAATATGGATTCGTTCGTCACCTTGGAAACCGGTCGCACCGACGACTCGGCCTCCCGTTTTTGTCAGTCCGTCGATCAAGACGTGCTCCATCACTTCAACGTTTTGCGGGAGCCGTTCCCGTAACGCGGTCATCACATGACGTCCGGTCTCGTCACCTCCGACGTGGTAGATCCGATGTTTCCCGTGGGCGCCTTCTCGGCCGATCTTATACCCGGACTCGTCCCGGTCGAACGCGACACCGAACCGCTCCATCTCTGAAACGACACCACGGCCGTCCTCGACGAGCGTGACGACCCGGTCCGCTTGCGCCGTCATCTTGGAAGCGACGAGCGTATCGTGTGCGTGATCGAGACTCGACGGCTCCAAATATGAACTCGCGATCCCGCCTTGGGCGAGGTCAGAGTTCGAGGAGGTCACGTCACGTTTTGAGACGAGGAGGATGCGGTACGTCTCCGGCAAATGGAGTGCCACCGTGACCCCGGCCAACCCCGCCCCGATAATCAAAACATCGACTTGTTTTAATTGTAAAGACATCTATATATCACCTGTATTTCATATGTAATGTTGACTTGTAAACTAGTTTCGCATAATTTTGTGAAGAAGACAACATGAGAAAAGGGGATACTTCGATGAACGGTTACTTTGACTACGCGGCGACACACCCGATGACCCAACCCGCCCTTGACCATTACGTCGCCATGGCCAAAGGCGTCCCCGGCAATCCCTCGTCGCTTCATACGCATGGGTTCATAGCCGAGGACTATTTGACAGAGGCGCGCCGGCTCGTCAAGCAGGCGCTCGGTCTCGATATGCTGAGAGGGAAGCTGTTGTTTACCGGGAGCGGCTCGGAAAGCAATTACATCGCGCTGACGAGTCTGCGCAAACGCATGAAAGGCAGCGAAGTCATCACGTCCTGGCAAGAGCACGACTCGGTCTCGCTCCTCCTCGACGAGTGGGAAGCTGAAGGTGTGATCGTCCATCGCCTCAAGCTGAAAGACGGCCAGTTCGACCACGACAAGTTCCTCCACTTGCTCGATCGTGATATCGGACTCGTCACGTTTCAGCACGTCAACTCGGACACCGGCTGGATTTTGCCGCTCCATAACATCCTCTGTAAACTTAAATATAAGAAAGTACTGCTCCATATCGACGGAGTACAAGCGCTCGGAAAAATACCGGTCTCGGTCGACGGGATCGACGCTTACTCGTTCAGCGCCCATAAAGTCGGCGGGCCGAAAGGAGTCGGCGGTCTCTATATGGAACGTCTATTGCCTCCACCCTACTACCCGGGTCACCATCAGTACGGCATCCGTCCCGGAACGATCGACGTGCCCGGCATCTCTGCGTTCGTCAAGGCGTTCACCAATCGGCACGAGAATCGGACACGTCACGAAAGAAATTTCTTAGCGTTTCGTGCTATCTTGAAAGAGAAGACATCGTCACATGTTGACTGGCTCGAGTTCGACGACCAAAGTCCGGCCATCCTCTCATTCGTCTCGGACAAACGGGACGGCCAATGGTGGATGACCGAACTCGACGCACTCGGCTTCCAAGTGTCGGCCGGCTCGGCTTGCCGGGCCGGTCAAAACGGACCGAACCGCATGCTCGAATCACTCGGCTATGAGACGAGCGCCTGCCACGGGCTCGTCCGAATTTCCTTCGGCGAACAGACAACCGCCGAAGCCACGGCGGCACTCGCCGATGCCATCGTCACTTTAGCAAGGAGAGTTGAACACCATGAACAAACGTTTAGCCGGTGAAGAACGCCGGCGCACTTTATTGGAATTGATTGAAGCGAGTACGGAACCGATCACCGGTTCCGAGCTCGCCCGCCGCGTCGCGGTCAGCCGCCAAGTCATCGTCCAAGACTTGTCGCTCTTGAAGGCGAAAGGCCACCAAATCGTCGCGACCGCCCGCGGCTATGTCTATCTACCCGGCGAGGCGTCACCGTCCGCCTACACACGAAAAGTCGTCTGTCGGCACGAAGCCGAGGACATGGAAGCCGAGATGAACGCCATCGTCGACGAAGGTGTCACGATTCGTGACGTCATCATCGACCACCCCGTCTACGGGTCGCTGACTGGTCAGTTGATGGTGAAGAGCCGGCGCGACGTCCGGGCCTTCCTCGAACGCGTCGAGGCCAACCAGGCTGCCCCACTGTCCCATTTGACGGGTGGGCTGCACATTCACACGCTCGAAGCCGACAGTGCGGACGCGATTGATGCCGCCGTCTCTGAACTTGAGCGCCTCGGCGTGCTCGTTTCCGAACTCGACTAAAAGATGTCACGCCTTTGTGACATCTTTTCTTTTGCTTTCCTAGTTTGTCCGTTATACTGATGGATGGAACAAATTCCCTACTACGTATTGAAAGGAGTGATCTGTCATGTGGCACTTCCTCGAGCAACTCTTGGCCGGATGCGGCGTCTTCAGTATCCCGCTCGGCATCTTCATCCAAGTCATCCCAAACGAGCTCGTCCTCGCATACGGCGGTTATCTCGTCGGTTCCCTTGACGCGTCATTCCTGTTCATCTTTTTGCTCGCTTGGTCGGCTTTCGTCGTGACCCAGGTCGCATTGTATGGGATTGGCCGCTACGGCGGACGACCGGTCGCCCTGCGATTGTATCGCTCGTTTCGGATCAAGCAGGAGAAACAGCTTCAAGCCGAGTCGTGGTTTGAGAAGTACGGGGCGTGGATCGTCTGCCTCAGCGTGATTTGGCGTCAATTGTTCGCCATCAGCGCCGGCGTGATGCGGTTGTCGTTCCGTAAATTCCTGACGATGACAACGATCGTCTTCGCGGTCTGGTCGTTCGTCTTCGTCAAAGTCGGCATGATGCTCGGCAGTAATTGGCGATATATCGGCGAATACACACACGGCCTGTTTCCTTATATCGGGCTCGGCATCGGCATCTTCTTTGTCGCCCGCTATATCCGCTCACATCCGAACTTCATGAAAAAGTCAGCCTGAACAAAAGTTCGGGCTGACTTTTTTTAAATAGAGGGTAAACTGATACGTATGGCGAATACGTCATAGTGAGGAAATCAATCTATTTCTAAAGCACAGAGACAGCAACCGTCAAAGGAGGAATTTTCATGTTCCATCGTCGAAAAACGTATACGATCCGTCCCGAACGCTTGCAAGAATTCACTGAGTTTTTCCATACATACCTGTATCCGATTCAGGTATCGCACGGCGCACGGCTCGTCGGCCGTTGGGTGACCGAGGACCAAACCGAGGTCATGGCACTTTGGGAATACCGCGACCGTGAGCACTATGAACAAGTCGAACGCGATTACCGCTCGAGCGCACTCCGTCGCGAGGCGATGAAGAAGCGGGCCCGTCTCGGGAAAGACTTATACATCAAGTCGAGCGAAGAGTTCATGATGCCGACCGGGCACTACACCCCGCCGCGCACGATCGTCTCCGTGACCGCCTACATCACGAACGATGACGGTGAAGTGCTGCTCGTCAAAAACACGCACCGGAGCGACACGTACGAGATGCCGGGCGGACAGGTCGAAGAACACGAATCGATCATCGATGCGATCCATCGTGAAGTGAAAGAAGAGACCGGGGCCGACGTCGAAATCGACGGTATCATCGGGATCTATCAAAACGTGTCGTCACGCGTCCTCTGCGTCTCGTTCCATGGACGTTACGTCTCGGGCGACCTTCGTCCGCAAGCTGGCGAGACACACGAGGTCGGTTTCTTCCCGATCGATGCGTCGAACGTGTCGGACTACATCAAACGTGACCACTTCCAGATGCGTCTCATTGATGCGATCGACCCGACGTACATCCCGCACGCAATCTACAAGGTTCGCCCTTACGAGTTGCTCGAGCGCGTCGAGCGCCACCATACCGTCTAAACAAAAAGGAGATCGCCACGTGGCGATCTCCTTTTCTTATGCCTGTTCAGCCGATTCGGATTGACTCGTTTCGACTAACAGTTTGCGAATGCGTCGTTTTTCGACGTGGAGAACGGTGAACGTCATGTCGTCATACGTGACACGCGCACCTTTCTCTGGGATGTCGCCAAGCAGCTCGACGATCCAACCACCCATCGTGTTGGCATCTACTTCAGGTTCTTTAATCCCCATCTCGTCAGCGAACTGATCGACGTCCATGTCGGCCATACACTCGTATACGCCGTCTCGAAGCCGTCTCAAGTAGACGATCGATTCGTCGTGCTCGTCCCAAATATCGCCGACGAGCTCTTCAAGCATATCCTCGAGCGTGATGAGACCAGCCGTCCCACCAAACTCATCGAGGACGACAGCCATGTGTGATTGTTTTTGCTGCAGAATCGGGAGCAGTTCGATCAATTTCGTCTGCGGTGACACGTACGTGAGCGGACGAATGAGTGAACGGATATCCGTCACTTCGTCTCGCATCATCGAACGAAGGAAGTCACGTTCCGACAACACCCCGATGACGTTGTCAATCGAGTCTTTATACACAGGGAGACGAGAGTGCCCCCCGCTAAAGATCGTGTCTTTGATCTCTTCGAGCGTATCGTCGATGTCGACGGCGAGGATGTCAATCCGCGGCGTCAACACGTCATCGACGGTGATGTCGTTGAAAGAGAAGGCGCTATGCACCAGTTCGGCTTCTTTCTCACCGAGCACTCCTTCTTCTTCACCCATATCGACGAGCACTTTCAATTCTTCTTCCGTCACCGACGGTTCTTTGTCGGCCATCCCGATCATGCGAAGCGTCAAGCGCTTGAGACCTGTAAAGATCATCGTGACAGGCTTCAGGATTTTAACAAGGAACAACAAGATTCCGCTGATCAAAAGTGAATACTTTTCAGCGAATTCTTTGGCGAGTGATTTCGGCAAGATCTCACCGAAGATCAAGATGACAACGGTCGTCGCGAACGTCGAGACAATCAAGCCGGTCCCACCCGAGAATATACTCGTGGCGATCGCCGTCGAAACGGTCGCGGCACCAATGTTGACGATGTTGTTCCCGACGAGGATCGTCGAGAGCGTATCGTCAAACCGGTCGACGAGGTGGAGGACGCGTTTCGCGCCCTTATCCCCGTCTTCACTCATCCGGATCATCCGGACGCGGTTCACGCTCGAGAGCGCGGTCTCTGCTGAAGAGAAGAAAGCTGACAAAAATACTAGAACTGCATAAAGAATTAAACTAGACGAGGGCACAGGGTCCACGTTTACTTCACACTCCATTTCCTATTTAAAAGATTATTCGACAAATTCGAATTCAAAGTCAGAGATCGCAACGACGTCGCCATCTTGAGCACCTAGCTTACGAAGGTCCTCATCGACGCCCATTTGACGCATCTGACGGGCGAATCGTTTGATCGAGTCATCGTGATCGAAGTTCGTCATCTTGAATAGTTTCTCGATGCGCGGCCCCGTGATCACGAAGCGTTGGTACTCATCGACATGAATCTGATACCCTTTCTCTTCCTTCTCGTAACGATAGACGACACGTGGTGTGGCTGTTTTCGCTTCGAGCTCTTCAAGTGGGAATTCAGGTGTCGCGTCGACGAGATTAGCTACTTCGATGAGCAAGTTGCGAAGTCCTTCTTTCGCGAGTGCCGAGATCGGGAAGACTTTGACGTCATCGCCGACTTTCTGTTGGAACTCTTTAAGAAGTTCTGGCGCATCCGGCATATCCATCTTGTTGGCGACGACGATTTGTGGACGCTCGAGGAGACGTAAGTTGTACGACTCGAGTTCACGGTTGATCGTCGTGTAGTCTTCGAACGGGTCACGTCCTTCGATCCCGCTCATGTCGATCATATGAACGATGACTTTCGTCCGTTCGATATGACGCAAGAACTGGTGACCGAGACCGACGCCTTGGCTCGCGCCTTCGATAAGTCCAGGAAGGTCGGCCATGACGAAGTCACGGTCGTCAGCTGTTTTAACGACACCGAGGTTCGGTGTGATCGTCGTGAAGTGGTATGCTCCGATTTTTGGACGTGCCGATGAGACGACCGACAAGAGCGTCGATTTCCCGACTGACGGGAATCCGACAAGACCGACGTCGGCGAGGAGTTTCAGTTCAAGACGCAACTCACGCTCTTGGCCCGGTTCTCCGTTTTCAGCGATTTCTGGTGCCGGGTTCGACGGTGTCGCAAATCGACAGTTTCCGCGTCCACCGCGGCCGCCTTTAGCGATCGTGGCCCGTTGGCCGTGCTCGGTAAGGTCGGCAATGACAGTATCCGTCACTGAATCGAAGACGATTGTGCCTGGCGGGACTTTGACGACGAGCGGCTTCGCTTTACGTCCGTGCATCCCTTTCGACATTCCTTTTTCACCGTTATAGGCGATGAACTTCTTCGAGAAGCGGAAATCAACGAGCGTCCGTAATCCTTCTTCTACTTCAAAGACGACGTCGCCACCGTGACCACCGTCACCACCTGCTGGTCCACCGTCTGGAACATACTTCTCGCGACGGAACGCGACCATTCCTTTACCACCGTCTCCAGCTTTTACAAAAATATTCACCTGATCGACAAACATTTAATTCCCTCCTTTTAAACGAAACGTAGAACATTCTACAGTCTGTTCGTGCACTTCGTCTGACGTGAACACATCTCCCGGCACGTTGCCGAAGACGCGAACCGCCAGTCCGTCCGTGAACGTCACATGAATCGGTCCATCCGTTCCTGACAGAAGACGGACAAGTTTATCCGCCACGCGTGCGTCGTCCAACGACGCACGGTCGGTCGATACCTTATAGGTCAACCGCCCTTCCCAATTCGCCTGTATGATGACGAGACTAGTCGCCGGCATATTTAAGCGAACGAGCGCACTCTCCTCGTCGGCGTGCTGACGATAACGTTCGTACAGCTCCTCGAGTCTATCAGGCTCGAGCGCCGCATACAAGGAGATCATCTGAAGCCGATTCATCCATTCGTGACGGACGGTCGATAATAATTTCAGCGTTGCCTGTGAGTCCATTTGATCCTCTCCTAGTAAAAAAGACTCTAACCAAATAAGTGGCTAGAGTCTTTTGCGTGGTTCTACTTACGCAACTGGGTAAACGCTCACTTGTTTCTTGTCGCGACCAAGACGCTCGAAGCGTACTACGCCGTCAACTTTAGCAAACAATGTGTCGTCGCCACCACGGCCGACGTTTTCACCTGGGTGAATTTTCGTACCGCGTTGACGGTAGAGAATCGATCCAGCTGAAACTGTCTGTCCGTCAGCGCGTTTAGCGCCGAGGCGTTTCGAAATCGAGTCACGACCGTTTTTAGTCGATCCAACTCCTTTTTTCGATGCGAAGAACTGAAGGTTCAATTGTAACATGAGGTCCACCTCCTATTGTTCAATTTGGATATAATCACCGTAACTTTGGGCGATCGTGTCTAGTTGCACGAGCATCCCTTCTAATAACAGCTGGGTGCGAGTCATATCCTGCGGTGATAGTTCAGGATATGTCTCGACATAAAAGTAACCACCCTCTGTTTTGTCTGCCATTTCTACAAGAAGCGACTGGCCTGCGAGTACCTCGACAGCGTTATACGCCCCAAAAATGATGGCGGAAACGCCGGCACACACTAAGTCAGAACCGGGTTCAGCAAAGTTGGCGTGACCTGTCACTTCGACGGAACGAATCGACTTCGTCTCGTCTCGTCTGACCGTTACTTGAATCATAGAAATTACGCTTCGATTTTCTCGATGCGAACTTTCGTGTAAGGCTGACGGTGACCTTGCTTACGACGGTAGTTTTTCTTAGCTTTCATTTTGAAGACAGTGATCTTTTTCGCGCGACCGTGTTTAACGACAGTTGCTACTACTTTAGCGCCCTCTACGAATGGAGCTCCGACTTTAACATCGTCACCACCAACGAAAAGAACTTCACCGAATTCTACAGTACCCTCGACATCAGCATCGAGTTTTTCGATGTAGATCTCTTGACCTGCTTCAACTTTGATTTGCTTACCACCAGTTTTGATGATTGCGTACATATACGTGCACCTCCTTATTAAACTCAGACTCGCCATCCAGGGCAGGGCGAAACCGTTTCAACCCGTTCTGTGCGGTTGTAGCCATTTGGGTGCTTCCAAACGAACTAACGTTATAGATATTACCACTCTCGCGCGAGGCTTGTCAATGACGAGATACGAAGTTCTCACATTCCTCGAGTGTACCATGAAAAGCGACGTCGGGCTCTCCTTCTATAAAGAACACATGAAGACCTGACGCGTCCCAGGCCCCGTCTTGCCACTTCGCCGGCAGCGACAGTACGACCGCCTCCCGTTTTCCGTCTAGCTCCATGAGCGTGCGTTCAAGCCGCGAGAACACGGCCAGCTTCGACGGTGCACCGTTATACGTCATCCGGTCTTGAATCGAACGTCCGGTCCGCTCGCGCGATAGTTCGAACAGTCCCATCCGTGTGAAGCCGTACACTTCGACACGACGTGGGTCACGGGCCCCGAGTTCTTTCATTCGTTTCAAAAGTCGGTCTTGTCCGTCTTTTGACCCGCGTAAAAAGTCGATGACGACCATGCCGCAGATATTGCGCAGGCGGAGCTGTTCCATAATCGCATACAGCGCCGCCTCATTGATCGTGTCGGCGGCGCGCCCTTTGTCTTTGACGGCGACGTTCTTGCCGCTGTTGACGTCGATGACGGTCATCGTCTCGACTTGTTCGACCAAGACGTAAGACCCGCCTTCGAGCCAGACGACACGGTTCCCGAGCTTCTCGATCGCTGTGTCTAAACGCGCGGCTTCTTTCATCCGGCCTTTGCCGATGTGGCGTTCGACCGGGACGTCGAGCCGCTTCAAACGCTCTTGCGCCTCTTTATCGTTCAACAGTACCGACTCGACCGAATGACGCCGGACGAACTGCTCACAGAGCAGTTCGTCTTGACCGCGGCGCGCCGTCTCGACGTCAGCTGCCCGGGCCCGCAACAAGGCCAGCTCCTCGCGAAGCGCCTCGGGACTGGCTTGTCCTGATTCGGTCCGGAACAACACACCTTCCGCCTCATTGAGCGTGAACACTTTCGACAACTGGTCCTGCGTAGCGAGGTCGAGCTTGCGGCTGAACAACTGGCGCCGTCCATACGGGAAGTAGACGAGATAGCGCCCTCCGAACCGAATGTTCTCGGTCACTTTGTGGTGCTTGCCCCCGATGCCCTCTTTCGTCACTTGGACGAGACGTTTCTCCCCGACGACGGCCGCCTGACCGATACCCGGGACTTCCGGGTAGGCAGCGAGCGCCCGGAGCGTCTCGGCGATCGGCAAGAAAAATGTCGTCTCGCCGTTGACGAGGAAAGCGGCACCGAGTGACGGATGAATCCGTTCGATCGCGGCTTCAAGGATCGTCCCGACCGAGAGCTGATCGACAAAGCGCTCCTCGACTTCAAGCAGACGCTCGCCGTCGACGAGCATGGCCCGCTCGATTGACGGGGTCCGTTCATAGATGAGTTTCATACGAGCACTCCTTTCGACACAAAAAGGCAACTTTCGTTGCCTTAGACTTTTTTCATTCCAAACTTCAATAGCAATCGTGCCCAAAATCCGGTCGGTTGTTGGTCCGTCTGGATGGACATGAGCGGCACCGACTCACCGAGAATACGGCGTGTGATGTTGCGATACGCTTGTCCGGCGTTATTGTCCGGGTTCATTGTCACCGGGACACCCCGGTTTGCCGCGGCGATGACTTCTTCATCATCGACGACGACGCCGAGCAGGTCGATCGACAGGATGCGCATGATGTCATCGATGTCGAGCATGTCGCCCGATGCGACGAGATGATTCTTCACGCGGTTGACGATGAGTTTAGGCGCCGCGACGTGTTCCGCTTGTTCGAGCATACCGATGATGCGGTCCGCGTCTTGGACGGCCGCCTTCTCAGGCGTCGTCACGACGATAGCCTCGTCGGCGCCGGCGATGGCGTTCATGAATCCTTGCTCGATTCCGGCCGGGCAGTCGATCAAGACGAAATCATATTCCGTCTTCAACTGGTCGATGATCTCTTTGACTTGCTCCGGTTGGACCGATGTCTTGTCTTTTGACTGGGCCGCCGGCAACAGGTACATCTCTTCGAACCGCTTGTCACGGACGAGCGCTTGGGGCAACTTGCACTGCCCGTTGATGACGTCGACGAGGTTATAGATGCTCCGGTTGTCGAGTCCTAGGATGATATCCAAGTTCCGTAGACCGATGTCCGTATCGACGAGACAGACCGAGTGTCCGGACAATGCGAGACCCGTCCCGAGGTTAGCGGTCGTCGTCGTCTTGCCGACGCCACCTTTCCCCGACGTCACGACGATGGCCCGACCTTTCTTCACTTCTTTTGCTGTATGTACAGGCTCTACTACTTGCTCCATCAAACTCACCCTCTCTGTAATTCCATTGCATATGCGTCTTTAAGCCCTGTCATGACTTGGCGGAGACGCGTCATTTCAATGCCATGATTCGTCTGATACGCGCAGCCCATCTCGATCTCTGGCATCTCGGCATCGTCGTCTGGCGTGAGCACGTGTTCACCGATCGCTAGAAACAGCGGATGCAATAGGCTTGCGGTAATGACCGCGTCCTCCCATCCTTCGACACCGGCCCGGACATTTCCTCGTATCGTGCCTAAACAATAGATACTTCCCGTCGCCCGAACTTCAGACCCCGGATTGACGTCGCCGACAATGAGCACCGAACCCTCAAACGAGAGCACTTGCCCGCTGCGGATCGTACCGCTATGGTAATGGAACGTCTTTTTCCCGTAAGTCGCTTTCGCCTCTTCGGTCAACATGACCTCGCTCGACAGCTCCTCGATATAAAAAACGCCATGACGAGCAACGACTTCACGAATTTGACGTGACAGCTCCTCGTCCAAATAACGAGTACCCGCGTGCAACTTGAGTGCAATCTCCCCAGAGGGCGGCTCCATTTCTTGTAACGTGGCCTCAAGCTCTCCGAGCACCTCATCGACGCCACTCCGTGGATTGAAGTGGATTGCAATACCGTTGCGATGTCCTTTTATCGTAATGTGTCGTTTACGCTCCATCATGGCTACCCTCTTTTCGCTACAGGGCGCACCGCCACGTATCGCGTCATCGGATAATAAAGAATCGCGACGGCGATCACATTGACGACGAGCGTCCCTGGAATCTGTTCAACTAATAGTGTTTGTATGGTAATCGTCGTCCCACCGACCGCTGCCATGATACCGTATATCCCGAAGGAGAAGACGAGAATCATGAACGTGAACGTGATGACGACCGAGAAGAAGTTCTCACCTATATATTTTAACACGAAGCTGACTAAGAGAGGAATGAGTGAAAAAGTAAATAAGTAAATTCCGAGCAAGTCGGTGTAGACGATGTCATACAATAACCCGAATACGAGACCGAATCCGAGTGCCGACTCAAACCGGCCATACAAACCGACGTACATTAACCCAATCAACGTCAAATACACGAACGGCGTCGCGTAGTGCCATGAAAAGATGGCAGCCCATGTCCCTTCAATAAGAAAGAGGAGGAACAGGGCGATGAACACTTTCATGTTACTCACCCGCTGCTCCTCCTTCCTCGGGACCCGTCAAAAACGGTTCGTCTAGCGTTCGATCGATGACAAACATTTGCGAGAACTCGTTGAAGTCCGCCTCTGGCGTGATGCGGGCAACTTGAGACACACCATATTCATCGGTCTCGATCGACTTCACCTTACCGATGACGAGACCGGCCGGATAACGTCCGCCGAGCCCTGACGTCGAGACGATCTCGCCTTCTTTCAACTTGACGCTGTTCGAAACCTTTGTGAAAAAGAGTTCGTTCGTCTCGCTGTCGAAGCCGTCGATCGTTCCGTACGCCGCCTTACCGTCCGCATCTTTGACGACCGCAGAGACGTTGTTCGTCCGGTTGTTGTCGCTCAGGAGCTGAACTTGTGACGTATAGGCGCTCGTTTGAATGACGCGCCCGACCATGCCGCCAGCGGCCGTCACAGCCATGCCTTTTTCAACGCCGCGTTCTTGCCCGACGTTGATCGTCACATAGCGCTGCCAGTCGTTCGGCGTGCGCCCGATGACCTCTGCCGGAATCAAATCAAAGTCACGGAGCGAGCTTTCGCCCGCCTCGACCATTTGACGCAACTCCTCGTTCTCACGGCGCAGGTCGTCAGCTTCGACAGACACTTCGGCGTATTTCGTCAAATGTTGCTTCAATTCACGGTTCTCTTCATAAATTTCACGGACGTTCGAAATCGAGGACACGGTACTATCCATCCAGCCGATCGGCACCGTGAACACCCGTTGGAACGTTCCGACCACATCACGCGTGACGTCTTGGTACCAGGCGGATTCCGACCGTCCTCGAATCGAAACTCCTAAAATGACAAGAAATAAAATGATACCGATCAGCGTGATGATGAGCTTTTTATTACGTACAAACCGGCTCATCGTTTAACACCTTTCATCGGCGTGACGAGATGCCTGATTTTGAACGGAGGACGTCCATCATTTCAAGAGATTTTCCAGTCCCGATCGCAACGCAATCGAGCGGTTCATCCGCAATGAGAGTCGGGATGTGCGTCTCATCAGAGATGACACCGTCCAAGTTTTTAAGGAGCGCGCCGCCGCCTGTAAGGACGATACCGCGGTCCATGACGTCGGCTGCGAGTTCTGGCGGTGTTTGTTCGAGCGTTTGTTTCACACCGGCTAGAATCGCGTCGACCGTGTCTGAAAGTGCTTCGCACACTTCAACTGCCCCTACTTCGATCTGTTTCGGGAGACCGGTCACGAGATCGCGTCCGCGGATTTCCATCGTTTCGTTTTCGTTCGACTCGTCGATGCGGGCCGAACCGATTTCCATCTTGAGCGCTTCTGACGTACGTTCCCCGATCATGAGGTTGTATTTGTTTTTAATGTAACGAATAATGGCGTCATCCATTTCGTCACCACCGACACGGATCGATTGGCTCGTCACGATGCCGCCGAGTGAGATCACTGCGACTTCGGTCGTACCGCCACCGATATCGACGACCATCGAGCCTGTCGGTTCCCAAACTGGGAGACCGGCGCCGATTGCTGCCGCGAACGGTTCTTCAATCGTATACGCTTCGCGAGCGCCTGCTTGCTTGGCCGCATCTTCAACCGCACGTTTTTCAACTGACGTGATGCCGCTTGGCACACAGATCATAACGTTCGTTTTCGATGAGAACAACCCGCTCTTTGATTTTTGTGCTTGTTCCATGAAATATTTGATCATCGTTGCTGTCGTTTCGAAGTCAGCGATAACCCCATCTTTCATCGGACGGCGTGCCGTGACGTTCCCCGGCGTACGTCCAATCATATCTTTGGCCTGATTACCTACGGCCTCAATTCTACCTGTATCTGTACGGAACGCCACTACGGACGGTTCACGAACAACGATGCCTTGACCTTTTACATAAACGAGCGTATTTGCCGTTCCAAGGTCGATTCCGATTTCTCGGTTAAAACTACGAAACATACGTACTGCCCCTCTCCTGGTTACACTAATTATTATTATAACGGAAAAATCATGTTTGAAAACGTTCAATCGATTACAGGTTATTTACAATCCCCTTCATCTCAGTCCTGTTCCACCGTATATTAGTGTGCCTTCTTTTCAACAAAAACGCAAATCAAAAAGCAGACGCATGGAAGCGCCTGCCTGGACCTCGTCATATCTGCTTCAACGTTTCAGACACGGTGGTTTGAAGCATCGGTCGGTTCATCTCAAATGATTTCACAAAAAAGCTTTTCAAAAACGACTTCACGTTACAAACGACGTGCCAATACTGTTCGGCCTCGAGTTGCTGTTTTTGTACACTCAATCTAGCAGGCAAGCCTTCTAGCAGAATGATAATTTCGTGTTCGTCCATCCCGCGATGTAACAAGGCAAAAATGGGATTCAGCAAGCGCTCGTCCTCGTCATGCAGATAGACAGTCGGAATCATGACTTTGTTCCATAGCGCCTCCAAGATTTCGCTGAACTCCGTCTCGTCAAGTTTCGGATGCAAGACTAGTTCGTCGAATGCATCGGCCACGTGGGCGATGGAATGAGCCCAACCTTTTGCGGGCACATAGCCTCTCGTATCGATTTCACAATCAAGATACGCCAGGAGCTTTGCTTTCAACATCTCGATATCCATTTCCGGTAAAAATCCTTGTTGACGGTCTTGATACACAATCAAGGCAATCAACAACGTCGAGAACGACCGTGTGAAGACCGTATCCGATTCCGCTTCTCCGATTCCGTGGAACAAGTGGTATTTGAGCGTTGTCTTCAACATGTTCGTCAACTGTTCGTTCGTCAGTTGCTCGTCTTCGATGATGAACCGGTAAAAGAGCGTATAAATCAACTGATCTCGCATTTCGGGGTCCGTCGAACCGATATGATGGAGCATCGATTGGATGACGCGATCCTCGTCTAATTCGTGTAACTGAGCTGTCCGGTTTTTGATGGCCTTCAACGTCAGCTTTAACTCTTGTTCACTGTAAATACTCTCCTCGTTCATGTATTTTCATGTCCCCTTTGATTAACCTTCTGTCCTTACATCTTCAACGCGGTGATTGACGACTCCTCTAAAATACAAAAAAGCAGGCGGATATGCGCCTGCTTCAAATTACGGCCGATTCAAGTTCGCGTCGAAAGTGACATTAACAGCATCGCCCCGTAGCAAATTACGGAGAGGAGAAGCACCGGCCGATAAAACCGCGATGGCTTTTGACGCGTCGCTCCAGCCACAAAGCTTGAGATGATCAGAACGAACAAATAACCCCCGACGTACGTGAAAGTGAGTTGTCCGACCATCTGCCACATTTGTGAATCAAGCGTTGCATTCCCCCAAGCGAGAAACACAGCTAGATAGGCGACGAGTGCGGTGAGGCCGATTCCGATGCCGACGAGCGGTGAGAAGCGATCGAGCCAATGATGTTTCTGTAGTCGGTAATATAACCCAATACTGATCAAAACGAACAGGACGAAGACGACGAGTGATAATACGATTGGGTCGAGCGGAACGAAGCTCGCTAAACATGCAAAGCTAATCATTAAAAGCCAAATTAATTTCTCCAATGTAAACACCTCGTCTGTCAGTATAACAAACAGATGTCTCATTTGGAAAATTAATTCCATTTCACCCATTCATATAGCCCCGTTGCTTCATACTGACATAATGATCCTCGCCGATGATGACGTGGTCGAGGCACGCGATCCCGACAATGTTGCCCGCTTCGACCAAGCGCTCCGACACTTCGATGTCTTCCCGGCTCGGCGTCGCGTCCCCGCTCGGATGGTTATGCAGAGCGATGAAACACGCCGCCGACAGCTTGAGCGCTTCGCGGAAGACGTCGCGCGGATGAACGATCGACGAATTTAATCCGCCGACGAACAACGTCTTGCGCGCGATCAATTGATTTTTCGTGTTTAAGTACAAACAAATAAACTAGATATAAATACTATAATTGCATTTGCTTTGGTTCACTATCTTCTTATTAAAAAGCAAATGTTTTTGAAGTGGCGCGACAAACTCCTATATAGAGTTCTTTCTTATGATGTATATCTTACCTTCTTTTAACGATATAGACACATGACGACTTTTTCCTTAGGCGTTATTCTTTATGTGAGGTGATGATATTGGAGACTTTTAGATATAGTAAACCATTCCGCCAAGCAAGCGAAGAGGAACTAAACTGGATCTATACACGACTCTCAACATCTTTTGAGAGGCGAGATGTCATCTTCAGCGTTGAAAAAATCCTAAAAGGTAGGGTCTTATTACACGTCAGCTGTGATGGCGACCTATGCTCTGTGTACTTCAATTTCATGACAGGTCGTTTTTCACGGCCGACAGATTTGTCTGTTCCTGAAAAAGGCATTGCCCAATAAAAAAGTCCCCACTCAGTTGAAGTGGGGACTTTTCGTGCAGATGTTGAAAAACTGCAACTATCTCGAAATGTTATGTTCTTTAAAATATTCTCGAA
This sequence comes from Exiguobacterium sp. SH31, assembly GCF_001816105.1. Taxonomy (NCBI): domain Bacteria; kingdom Bacillati; phylum Bacillota; class Bacilli; order Caryophanales; genus Exiguobacterium; species Exiguobacterium sp. SH31. The sequence continues at coordinate 1,300 of NZ_LYTG01000098.1, read as the reverse complement.
TGTAATCATAGTCTTCAATTCCTGCTTGAATAGAATTTGTAGATTTGCTTTTAACGGGGTGATCTTCTTCGAAAGCAGCAGAAGAGAATGTTAATGCTTCAATGTTTCTTTTGATATCAAAACTGTCTAAGAATACCATCATCATTAATTTGAAATTTGAGGGAATGGGCTTGCCTCGAGTTTTTAAATGTCTCGTGATCATGCTCAATCTGCCTTTAAAGTTAAAAGCCATCTTAATAGCAAATGTAGTCCCAAGAACTGTATAGATCAATTTTCTTCTTACGCTTTGAACTCCCATATGACCTAATGAAGAGTAGAAGACAAATACTGTCATAAGAAACATCACTATTAGTGAGATTAAAACAATTCTTAACATTGTAAACCTCCTTAGTTAAGATGTTCGTTTCGATTCATCTTCATTGACACTTCGTAGCTGTTTCAAAAAAGCCTCATACTCTTCTCTATCGAGTGTTGGACAAATATAGAAGAAATACTCAGTAGCTACTACAGCTATTATTGCAATTTCAAGCGCTCTCTTAAGGTAAAGTTTTATTTCTCCTATCCAAAAATCAAAAGGCACCATAGAAGTATCTACAAAGATGTGAAGTCCGCCAGAATCTGTCTTTAAAGGTATATACCCTCCACTAATGACTGGCAAAACCATTACGAAATAAACTCCAATATTAGCAACTATTAGAACTTTAGCTAACATAGGTATTATGTAGTTATTCTTTTCGATAATCAACAATTGAATCCTGCTTAAATAGTCAGCTATTAACATACAGGCAAAGATTATTATCGTTGGAGCATAGGATTCTGGAGTCATTCCTCCAAGAACTGAACCCCATAACCACACTATTCCCAGTCCCAATGACAAAACGCGGAAAATGTTTATTAAATACTTAGTGCTTAACAATCCATCCTCTCCCTTTTTGATATCAAGTTAATTATTACCATATTTCTAGATGTCGAAAGGGATATAATTTTTATTTTTGGTAAATGATTCAAAGGACTTCAACTTAGAAGCTGAAGTCCTTTGAATCATTTAAACACTTTTCGACTTGATGACCTTGCCATCGAGACTGAGCGTCGTCTTATCGTCCGGCTGTACCCAGGCGCCCGAGGCGATCGCATGACTAAATGTCTGCTTGTAGCCGCATTGTCCTGCCACATCAACCTTAAAGACATCCATTGGATTAAGTGTTGAGTCCGTACCTGCCTTCCAAATGTTCGACGAGCGGGATAATGTAGGCGAGTACAGAGGATAGTTGATATCGGGTGTCAATCTCGATGTGGAGAT
>NZ_LYTG01000097.1:0-21069 GCF_001816105.1 Exiguobacterium sp. SH31 | reverse complement strand
AACCCCCGTACTTCCCTGTTGATCCGTAGTCAGCAATCTTCGCATTTTCCGGTGATACGATGTCCCCGACCTTGACAAACATCTTGGCGAGGTGCGCCATACGGACGACCAAACGGCGTGCTCCCTTCTTAGGTCCATAATGGACGTCAATCGGGCTCTCGCTGATGCCGATGATTGTGCCGCCCATAAGCGTATCATTCCCGACGGCGACAATCTTCATCTTAAACGGTGCATAGACGTCGAGGTCTTTGCGGTTCAAATCGGCCATGTCGATGCCAAAATGTCGGAAACCCATAGCCCGGTGGTAACTGGCATTTTTATAGCCTGCGGTGATACGGGTGTTATTGAGTGGCAGGATAGCTTTCTCGTTCATTCGTCTTCCTCCTTCGTGGCGATAACTTCTCTTTCGGCGATTGTGACGTCAATCGGCACCTCGCGGCTCACAGGTGTCACTTGCTCTTCTTCGGGCGCGACATCCTGGGCAATGCGGTCAATCGTTGGCTCAGGCTTGTCGCCTTGCAACTGCGCGAGCACCTCGACGAGTTTGTCGGGGAGTGGGACACCGATCAGTGCCGTGTTCTCTGTGACGGATAGGCCTTCCCGCGCGATGTAGTAATAGATGACGAGCGTGCGCAAGACAGGATTGCTGTTGTTGAGCATCTCGTCGGCGAGGACGGCGATGATGATGACCCCGAAGACGACACCCTTACGAATGCCGCCCCAGAACATGACGTCCGAGTTGAGCCGTTTGTGTTTGAGTGCGGCGAGAAAGCCCGTCACGTAGTCGATGACCATGAGGGTGACGAGCAGTTTAAGCGCCACGTCCCAGCCCCCGAGAATCGCAGTGACACTCGTGGCGACGATGGCGACGGCGCCCTCTGCTAATTGTTGTGTGCGCATAAGCGACCTCCTTGTGTGATGGGGCCACGTGGGATGTTGTGAGCATGAGTGTGACCCTCCTTTGGCGGATTGCTCCATGGAAAAAGGACACCCAAGAATGGATGTCCTAGCAATTACATTTGCGGTTGAGGTGTGTCGTTTAAATCTTCTCGGAGAATGAAAATACAAGCTTCAAGCGCTGAGATAACAGCTCTCGACGAAGGGAAACCTGTTACTTCGGACTGGAAACTGTATCTCCAATTTACAAAGGCTTTAGACGACGATCTTAGTACCCCTTCTATCGACCAATCGAAATCAGGAACCTTATCTTTTAACGCGTGATAACTATGCTCAGTTTGGTTAATCATTTCGAATACGGTCGAAATGTAGCCTTTCGATTCCTTCGACAGCTTATTGTACAGTTCATCCAGATGATGTATGAACTTAGGCTCTTTGTCTTGCTCGATAACGTAAATGCACTTTAGGTATAACTCGATGGCGAATGATGTGTTGACGATAAATGGCGCAAGATACAAATCTAAATCATTAGTTTCGCTTATCTTGTCTCCTAGAATCCCGCCAGCGTTTGTAAACCTTCTTGCTTGCAAGAAAATTTGCCTTGCCTTGTCTGTTTGAGTGTTTGACAAGTGAATCCCTCCTATCAAGATGATTATCACATACAGATAGAAGAGTTCCCTTAATTTACTAAATCAAGATTTTGTTGGATGAACTTCTTTAGCGAACGTATTTTTAAAAGCCATCGTCTTGTCAAACTCTTGCGTCGTGATGTACGTCAGATCAAGCGCGCGAAGAATATCCGAATCCGAATAGTTTTCTCCGGCATACTTTTTGACATGTGGGACATACTCTTGACGAATTTCCGGGAAACGGCGTGTGCCGTCCTTATAGATTGCTTTTGCATAGGCGATTACGAGCGATTGATAGATTGGTGTCATGTCAGATTCCTCCTAATACAATTTCGTAAAGTTCGACGACGGCTGTGTTTAATGATTGGTTCTCTGCTTTTAACGACTCGATTTGTTCTTCATTGTTTAACGGACGATCGGCGTACTCATAAAACAAATTTTCGTTTTCATACTTCAATACAGCATTTTTTCCCAGCACATTATCCGGCTCCGGGATAGATTCGACGAAAATCCCACCTTCATTTTCAAGTTCTTCTTTCGTTTTCCCCAATCCGTGAATCGGATCAAACGGCATGTAATGCGTTGACCGAACCTCATTGCTTTCATTTGTGAATAATAGAATCATATTCATTACCTCCTTGTTTCACTTTTTAAGATAGTGATACATAAAGCGCATCATAAGTAACGCTGGGTATCTTTGCCCATACTGTGCGAATAATTGTTCAACGGTATTATTAGGATTCAGCGAACCCATCCACGAGTTTAATGTCGGAACTCCGCCGGATGTTGTCGGATCTACGGCAACAAACATAGGAACCTTATTTTTATTTAACATTGGGAAAGCGCGAAGCCCGAAGTTCTGCACGTAGTTAGATAAAATTAAGTTTCCTGTTAAATCGTAAACCGACCAATCGTTCGTGAATACTTGACGCACATAAAGAATCTTGTCGCTACCAAACATGCAGCCACCGCAAACACTTTGTAGCGGCGAACTGTTTGGATTTGGCACTGTTATTTCACGGATTAATTGATTTGCGTGTGTATAAAATTGTAGTTTGTTAGTCGCGGTTATGAACTTGACTACGTAGTCTTTGTAGTACCCTACAACAGTTGCTTCCGAAGTAGATTTGATAGCCGTGAAATTTTGGTTTGCCGTATTCTTTTTGTAATGTAACCACCCGTTACCGTTATATATGAATACTTCACCATTATCCAAATCAAACTCTACTTCTCTTACCGAGCTACTGAACGCTTCTAATGTCTGATATGAGACACCTTTTAGCTCTTTCGCTCCCATAAACTTGCCGCCATGATCTCGAATATCGAGCATAATCACACCTCCGAGACGAGCGAACCATCGGCGTCATATGTGAGCGTATAAGTCAGTGTTTCACGGACTGTCGTTCCGTCCGGTTCATAATATGTGACGGTACGTGTCGTATAGTTTGGGCTTGTTCCGCCCGAAAGGACGGATGTTGCAAATAAGGAATCATCCGATTTACGACGGTATGTGAGCGTCGTGTAGATACCTTCTGAATCCTTGTTCGACTTGACCATTTTCAAGTCGTCTACTTTGTCTTCGACGGCGGTCGTTCTGTCTGATAAAATGCCGACTTTCCCATTCACTTCGTTCACAGCCGAGACGACAGACCCCTTCGCAAACGTGTTCAGATTCGCAATGTCCCCGACGTTCCAGTATGTCTCGTAAAACCCTTGTGTGACTTCGTTCATCGCGCCGACTAGGTTGGTCTTGTTGTCGGTGATGAGGGATTCGAGAGGGCCGACCTTGTCATCGACCGTCTTGACTGCTTTCGGTGTCGCCGCGAGAACCTCGCTCGTGCTCGTCGTGCTATTTGAGAGTTGCACCACCCCTTTCTGCGTAGTCGATGCGTCTTGTACCAGGCCAGAAATCTCGTCCTGGTGGACTGCATTCAGTTGCAGTTCAATGAGAGCCTTCGCCGAGTTATAAAAGTACCAGTTGAAAAAGTCAGCAGGCGGTTTCTGACCGACCTGCCACCCGTTTGTCTTTAGGGATTCCGGTGGCTCTACGCCTTGCGCGTTCCAATCTGGAACCGGATGTGTAAATGGCATATCTTTCACCCTTTCTTAAAGTGGTAGGTTCTGATCATTGTCTGGAACGAGCAATCCGGATAGCGTGCCACCGGTAATCTCATCGACGTCGGCAAATCCGAAAGCGCTCGTCTCTGGCATCGAACCGCTTGCGAACGAGAAAGTCCCGGTGAGCTCGATGGATGATACCTTCACTCCAGGAGCGGCCGAACGTTTGACGATTCGACCGAACTGAGATGGCGAGACACCCGTGGCTAACAATTGTGCGAGCGGTAGCCCGGCCATTTTGATGGCAGCGGGTTCCGGATCTGTCAGGTCATCGAACAACTCTGTGATGTTGATGAGGCTCGGTGAAACGTCGAGAGAGACAGCGATCGTGTTGATGATGTCGTCGATGGTTCCTGTGGACCTTGCCCTTGCGGCCTTCGATTTGACCAGGATGCGCAGGATTTCATCCGTTGACGCGCCCCGTTGTTGGTCGATGTTCCCGGCGAGCTGTTCGAGCGGCTTCCCTTTCGCCTGGTCGATGTCACGCCACCGTTCGACCTTTTCGGCCGTCGATGTCAGTGAATCGATTTCACTTCCGAGGATTTGAAAGACCTTCGAGACGTTCGAACCTGACGACTTGTTCCAGTAGTCCGCGAGCATCGCGACTATCTTCTTTCCTCCGTCCGTCATGACACCGTCACCTCGATCTTGTCGTGGCTCGTCTGGGCGACCTGTGCGTCATCGACCGTGATGGATGACTCTGTGTAGGTCACGCCGTCGGTCGACGTCTCCACCGTCACGTCAGAGACGCCAGGAGTTCCGTATACGGTTCCGATGAGCCGAGAGAAGACGACGTCATCTCCCATTCCTAGACCCGCATACAAACGACCGTCCGCATCGAGACCGCCGATATATTGCACGAGCGACGTTTTGACGCGTTCCTCACCATCGAACGGGAACGCATCGTTCCGAGTGATCGTGAGGCGGAGATGGACGTCCACCTCTTCAGCACGATCGAACTTGACGACCTTGTCACGCCCGCTCATGTCCTTGACGGTGACGGATACTGTTCCGGCCGTCTGGATGCCCCCTGGCTTTGCACCGAGGAGGGCTGAACCGATGGCTGCATCATCACCATCGAGCACGACAGCCCGAATCGAATGCGGCGGCATCCCGTCCACCTCGACATTTTCATCATTCTCGAAGACAGTGGCCGCCCGGACCCCGTCGACAACCAAAAGGTCGTTCCGGATGTTCGACGTCCCTCCGCCTGCGACGGCATCGAGGATGCGTTGACGGAACTCATAATCTTCCTCACGGTCTTGGCCGTTCGTGATGTTCAAGGCGTTGTTCACACTTGTCACATCCGTGTCCGGCTCGACCAACTGCTTGAGGACGTTCGCCCCTACGTTGAAGGCGGTACCGGCCTCAAGCGACTCGACCGGGATGGTGACGTTTCCGCTTGCCCCGATGGTCGCTGCTTCGGTGGTCTGATAGATCGGAGAGCCCTCGGTCGTGCCGATCACTTCGGTTCCGAGCGGGATGGCCTTTCCTACGGTCCCGGTGATCGTCACAGACCCGTTTGCCGGCGATGACGCCCGTCGCCGGATGCCGACCAACTTGGCCAGACGGTCGAGCTGTACGCCCGTCGCCGTCGATACATATCCGCTGTAATAGACCTTTTCTAAAATGATCCACGCCAGGGACAGGAACCAGGCAAAAAGGCGTAATAAAAGACCCATGAACGCCCGAGCCGACGTGTTGATGTCCGCTCCGAACAATTCCCGGGCCTTGATTTCCATATCTTCCAACAGTTCGTCGTAGGTTTTACGACGGAACCCTTTCTCATCCAACATTTAAATCCACCTCACTTTCGATCGTCTCACCGGAATCGGCAACGGCCGAGAAATGGACAGCAGTCTTTCGAGCCACCTTGTCCATCACGACCGCGATCTCGGTGACGGTCTCGATTCGTTCCTCTTGCGACAGACCGCCAAATATCTCGGCTTGGATGTCTTCTTCCGCGACACCTTTACCGACTATGTTCAGATACTCGATGCCGAGATCAGGTTCGAGGATGAATTCTCCCTCGTTTGTCCCGAGCGTCGACTCGATACATTGGCCGATCTCATCGATACCCGTGGCCAACGTAAAGTCGTTCCCCTGAATGACCAGGTCGCCGTCCTTGAATCTCAAATCTTTCATGATAACCCTCCAATCAAAATCGGGTCGTTCAGACTGTGACGCCGGAAGTCTTGAGGCAATGAGAGCCGTCCCTGTAAGGCGTTCTCGATATCCCGCTCACAAAAGCTGATGACGACCGTATCGCCTTTCTGGTAGTCCGGCTCGATGGTCTTCGAAACACCATCGATTTTTACCTTCTGGACGATGGCGGGAACCTCGATCAAGAGCGGCAGTTTCTCGCCGTCCTCGTTCCCGACTTCCTTTGTCATGACGAGCGGTTGGATGTCGTATGTGCCGTTCGGGTTCACCCGTTCCACCCGGCAGACCGTCGTGGTCCGTAATGCGTACAATTTCTGTTCTATATAATCGTCCAACATGTTCAATGACTTGCTCATGCTTTGACCACCTCGACCTCTGTCATGAAGTCCGGGCCGTTCCAATAATGACGGCCACGCTTGACGCGGAAACGTCCTTTCACGGTTCGGCTGTCGATGTTGATCAGCGACCCGACACCGATGCGGAACTGCAAAAGGCAATTCACTTTGTAGCCTCTTTCCGTTTCGTCCTCGTATAGCTCCGGGCTACCGATGAGCCCTGTATCGCTCGAAATCGTGAACTGCGTCGATGTAGCCACGTCTGCGATCGTGCAGAAATAAAGGCGTTGCTTATGGATGAACACCTGCGCCCTGCACGTCTTGGCCAACTTATGCAGTTCTTCGAGCGGTTTGCCCTCAACTGTGTAGCCTTTGGAGAAAGTCACGTCCCGAGGGATTCGTATCTTTCCGACAGCAACACCGAGCAAAGGGATGAGGTCCCTCACGATCTGCGAGGCTTTCGTGTTCTTGCCATATGTCTTCTTGCGCGTCTTCTGGACCTTCTTTTTCTTGCCGGTACCGACCGTTTCAGTTCGTTCCGAAAGCTCGATCCCTTCCAGGTTCGGTCCGTCGATTACGGTGATTCTGGTCAGTTTGTCCACGCCTTCATTCAACGTCTTGACCGACGAGATGCGGGACGAGAGGATGACGCCGCGACCATCCGATTTATAGCCAGCCGTCAAGGACAACCGCTCGTTCCGTTTCAGATAGGCGATGGTCGAGTGCGATAGATTATAGACCTCGATGCTCGACTCATTCGGGTCCGTGTCATCATCGAAGACGACCTCGAAATTCATCGTGAGATTGTCGGAGTCGATGGACACGTCCTTCCCGACGTTCAAGACCGCCGTCCGTCCATACATGGTACTCATAGCGCGTCACCGCTCTCGTCCGTTTCGATAGGCTCGGAGACGTCGAATAGGAACACCATGTCACCAAGGTTCTGGAACGTGACCACCGACTCGTTTTCGGATGGGTCGAACGGCACCAGTTGATTGAGTGGCAGCCGTTCGTCGACGACGTCCTCGAATAGAGCCTGTCCATAGATGAGCGGTTCACCGTAGACGATTGCTTCCTCATCGGCGTCATACAGATCGATTGTGAAGATGCCTGTTGTTTCCGCATAACGGACGTCGAAGAAGAACACCTCACCGGCGAGCGTAATGTCAAACCGATACGGGATGAGCGTCTTGTCGATCTCGATATAGCCATATTGTTCTGTCTGTTCCAATTCGCTCACCCTCTCAATACGGTATCAATAGCTTCTGTCCAGGATAGATCAGATTCACGTTCTTGATGGTTCCCCGGTTCGCGTTGAAAATCTTTGCATAATCCGGTTTACCATAATATTTTTTTGCGATGTGCCAGAGCGTGTCGCCGATTTTGACGGTATAGTACCGTTTGGACGACTGTTTGGCCGGCTTCTTCTGCGTCGTGCCGCCGTTCTGTTTCTTGGTAGTCTGTGAGTTTCGTTTGACTGATGACTTGGCCACCCGCACCTCACGAAGATTCATGGTGAAGGCGAATCCGTTTGCGATCTTCGAGTTCTGTTTCTTGCTGAAGGACAGGATGATGACGTTCGAGAAGCGGGAGCGGCCCACATAGGTGAGGACACGCCCCTTCGACATCGAATCCACGAAATACTTCTCGATGGTGTCGACGAAACGGGAAGAGCCGACGATTTTGCCCTCAATCGAGAAATCGGTGTTGTTCCGCTTGACGTGGTCCGTGAGGTTCACGCCTTTCTCGACCTCGTGATCGGTCGCCTCGACGCTGTAATCGGTCTCCTCTTCAGTGACCGCGATTTTGTATGTCCCTAACTTGGCCATTCTTTACACCTCCGTCGTTCGCGGGCTCACGCGACCCATCGAGGCAAAGAGGTCTTCAAGTTGGTCACGGACCTTGACGGCCGTTTCCTGCGCGTTAGTAGCCCCGGTGATGTTGATTGTGATCTGGTTACGACTCGAACTGTTGTTCGATAGGCTTGACGAGCTCGACGAGGCCATCGGAGCGATGCTTGGGCGTTCATACGAAGTCGTTCCCGTGAACATGCCGCTCATCGACGACTTGACGTTCGGCGTCGCATTGATGATGCTGTCCGTGATTGGACCACCAAAGTCGAGTTTGTCGAGGTCAGATAAAGGTCCGACCTTCGCAGGTGAGAACGGAAGGAATTCCCGCGCCTTTTCTGCCACATTAGAGATGGCGTCGGTCACGAGGCCAATCGCCCCGGTGATACCGCTGACCATCTGCTCGATCAAGCCCTTACCCGCGTTGTAGAACGTGGTTCCGAGACCGGTCACGAAGCTGACGGCGTTGTTGAACCCGTCGACGATTGCGTTGTAAATATTCGATACGGTCGAAGTGACCGCCGTGTATGCCCCTTGGATTGCCGAGGTGATCCCGGTTTTTATCGCTTCCCAGATTGAAATCGCTGTCGAGAGCAAAGTGGTGAAAATCGACGACACGGTCCCCTTAAAGCCTTGCCAGAGTGACGTTCCAAGCGAGATGAGCCCAGACCATAAACTCGATAGCGTCGTTGTAAAAACGGTCCAGATGCTCGATGCGTATGAGACCAGTCCGGACCATATCGCCGAAAGGAATGCGGTGAATCCCGACCATAAAGTCGTTCCGAGTGCGACAAGCGCATACCACCGACCAGTCAGATAGCCAGATACGGCATCCCAGGCCCACGTTGCGAACGTGACCACATTGGTCCAAATTTCCGACCACGTCAAATCGAATTCTTGCCACGCCCAAATAAGCACCCCTGCGACCGCTCCGAATGCCAATGCGATGGCAATGACGGGAAGGAAAGGCGCCATCATTGCCCATACAGCTGGGACGACAGTGAATAGGAGTACCGCTCCAAGGATACCAAACGCAACAGCCAGACCGCCAATAGCAGCGGTGACAATCGGCATGTTGTTCGATGCCCAGGTGACGATTCCACTAAGTGCCGGCATGACCTTCGACGTGATCGGCTGTACGATGCTCGTCTCGAGCAATCTACCGAAACCGGCAATCGCTTCCATCGGCGTATCGTATTTGACCTCGTTGATGGCATCCATCGAGTTCTTGGTCTGGTCGAACTTGTCGCTTGTTTGCGAGAGTGCGGAGAATGCCTTGACCTCCAAATCCTCGAATTGCGTACCGAACAACGCGACCCCGACCTCGTTCCGTTTGACCGGGTCCTCAATGGCTGAGATCTCGTCGACGATAGTCTTAAAAGCCTTGTTCGCTTCCGGTCCACCCGCCGCGAACGTCTGGAACATCTCTTCGGCGTTGTAGCCGAGCGACTCGAACGCCTCTTTGGACGTCCTCGATCCGTCTTTTGCCCGGATGTTGAATTCCTTGACAGCATCCCCGACTTTGTCGAGGTTCCAGGCACCGCCTTCAAGACCGGAGTTCATGGTCTCGAACATGTCGTCGACCGAGAATCCAAGAGCATCGAACTGACCCGAGTATTCGTTGATGGTGTCGAGCATCTCGCCCGACTTGTCGAGCCCGTTCTGCTGACCCTGTGCGAGTAAGTTGAACGCTTCCTCCGAGGAGATCCCGAAGTTGTTCATCATCGTATCAACGGAGCGGATGGACTCATTGACCTCATAACCGAACGTGTCACGGAGTCCGATGGCACTCTCAGTCATGTATTGCAATTCATCTCCGGTCGCCCCGGTCATCTGTTTGACGGTTGAGAGTGAGTTTGCGACATCTTCCCACGATTCTCCGAAGTTGTTGACATAAACGGCGTTCGCGGCGTCCTCAAGACCCGCAAGTTCCGCGCCTGTCGTCCCTGTTGCGGCCGCGACCTGGTTCATGGCACCCTCATACTGGTTCCCCATGTCCCAAAACATCGTACCGACCGCGCCAAGAGCTGCGGCGCCACCAAGGGCGGCAAACGCTACGCCTAGTTTAGAACCGAACCCTTCTACCTTGTCACCGGTGTCTTTCGCTTTGTCTCCCAAATCCTCGACATCATCGCCGGCCGGCTTCACCTTGTCACCCAGGTCATCGACCTTGTCACCGGTCACCTTGGCCTTATCACCAAGGTCATCGAGAGCGTCATCCGCTTTCTTGACGTCACCGAATCCCTGTACTTCAAACCCGATTTCAATTTCTGTTCTGCCTTGCCCTGCCATCTAAACACCCCCTTTTCGGGTTACTTCTTGCCACGCTTGGCTTTCTCCATTTGGGCCTGCACCTCTTCGTTATAGAGGTCGAGCGCGGCGTTGAGTGTATATAATTCATCGAGAGTCATCGCTTTGAGCTCCGAGTACGTCGCGGAGCAGTTTTCTGCGAGGAGCGGCCGATAGATGAGCGCGTCCCGCAGCGCTTTCTCTCGATAATGGCCCTTACTTTCCCGAGAAGGGCCCTTGAAAGACTTCATTCGCGATCTTGATCACTTGTGCATAGTCTTCCGGTTTTTGCTGCTCGAAATAGTCCCAATCGACTTTAGGAGAGACGATGACGTGAGTGAACAACTCCTCCTGGATCTTCGTCTGTTGGACCACACCGAATTGGTTCTTGCAACGGTCTGAAATCTCGTTAGCCGCACGAAGTCCCGGGAACTGAAACACATACTCCGTGTCGTTGATTGTCTCTGTGCGTTGTTCAAATGTCTTGGCCATGAATAAAAACCTCCGAATAGTTTAGTTTGTCAGCAATTAAAAAAGGGACGGTTTCCCGCCCCTGTCCTTATTCGTACTTGTTGTCAAAGTCGAATACGACGATCTCATACTCCCGTGGTTCCGCAGTCGTGCCGAGCGTTCCGGTCGGCGCCTTAAGGATACGGCATTTGTTTCCGCCGGCCTTCTCTGTGATGTCGCCTCGCTTCGATACGGCCCATAGTGGGAAGAATCGCTTTTGACGAAGTAAGTTCATGAAATGCTTGTTCGATGGCGACGTCGCTTGCAACGTGAGCGTGATCGTTGCCGATGTGTCGTTCGATTCAGAGACGATGACGTCTCCGTCCGCTCCGAACTCATACTCGAATCCGTCCTCGTTCGGCTCGAACTCGATTTTGTCCTCTGCGAATCCAGTGGTGAAGACACCGTCAGCGATGACCGTCGTGTCTTTTGCATTATAAGAAGTATATTGTGCCATGTTCGTTTTCCCTCCCTATTAGAACGATACTTGTCCTTTGATGTCTACCTCTTCGATGGATCCTGCCAAGCGATAGTTAAATTTCACGCCGCGGAGCTTACGAGAAGCGCGGTCTGCCTCTGTCATGGCTTGTACGTTTGGGATGACGACCGAGTAAAGCGCGTTCCCTTCCGCGTCTTCTGCGATGATGTCGTTCTCGACACCGAGCTTCATGACCGACTCGACTTCCGCCCCGATCATATTCGCGCCAGGTTGCTCATAAGAGATTTTGCGGTTCTTGATGTACAAGGATTGGACCCGCTGTTCGAGCGTCGCGATCATCCAGTCGTTACCGGCCACAACGTCGAGGAATTCCCCGCCGCCAAGCTTCGAAGATGTTGTCTGTGGCTCTCCGAACTTCGTCACGTAAGAAGATGCGTTGACCGCTTCCAATGCGTTGTAGTCAGCAAGTGGCAGCTTAACCGCTGTAATGCCTGCGAGTTGTTTAAACTTCGCCGTTGCACTTCCTGCAGGGTCTGTAGCAAACTCGCCGGCGAACGCCGCATCGATGTACTCATCTGTTTCCGGTGTGTACAGGACGTAATAACGTTCGATGTTGGCAGCATGTAACGCCTCCGCTTCGGCCACCGCATTCGAGCGGAGGATGGCGACCTTGTTATCACGTTCGTCCAACTCTTGAACGACGGCGATCTGGTCAGCTGTCGCGGCCGACTCGAGAACGACATAGTACCAATCCTGATTGAAGTTCGCCTCTACTACAGCGCCAGCAGAACCACTCGTGTCATCGTATCCGACGACCGCGACTTTCTCCGGTCGATTGTTTTGTCGGAGCAAGGCTGCGGCCATCTTGTAAGCCTCTGTCGTCGCGGCGAAATCGAGTTCGACTGCGGCGAGCGCCTCATCCCCGGAATACTCTTTGTAGGCGAATCCGCCGGTCTTCTCGACCACCAAGAGCACGTTCGTCGAAGTGACGGCGCCCGATGGTTTCAACACGTCAATGCTGACGTTCACGTCTTTATAAAGAGCCATGTGTTGCCCTCCTCATTCAAATTTGTTCGATCTCCACGTCGTCAATCGTGTTGGCGACGACGCGTTCCTTGATTTCCTTCACGCGGAACCATACATCAAAACCGACGCGGTATTCGTAGGCATCACCGAGATAGAGTGTGCGGTCCTGGATATTCGTGATGTCGACCACGACCAATCCCCTTGAGTTGAGCTCGTACTCGCCCACGAAATCGAGAAATTCTTCCGCCTTGGCCGCGAGGGACATGGCTTCGAGGTCCGTCTGTCCAAAGAAATTGAACGAGAACGTCGCCTCGATGTCTGTCTCCTTGCGTTCCAGAACGGTGTCACCGTCCACAATCGTCTCGATATGTCCGCTCGCGGGTCCATGTTGCACCAGCCGAGGATTTAGGACGGTGTACGAGCAGAACGGGAGCGGTGGCCGTGTAGCCGTCTCATTTGCAGGGACGACCTCACGTTCAAGGTAGGCTGTCAGCGGAGCATAAAAGCCCTGGATGATGTCGTTGTACGTCTTCATGCTGTCGCCTCCCTCGTTGCCACGTAGCGATGGAAATTCGAATACGTGGTGTAGTCACCGTATACCTCGATGGTCCATCTGGCGCCTTCGAATTGAATACTGCCCCGGACATCGAGCGGACTCCCACGTCGATAGATGATGCGGTTGGCTGAGTTGATGCGTCCACCGCTCTCATAGACCACTTGTTTGTCCGCCGGTAGGACGGCCATATGTTCGGTCTTGGTGGTTTTGACACCTTCCACCCATCTCCCCGTCGTCGGGTCACGATGGCCCGCCGTCTCAATCGTATAAGGGACGCCAACTTCATACTTTTCTATCAGACTCGAAAAATCAAAAATCATGTCAATCCACCTCGTGTTTGATGGCGCCGATCATGCGACCGGTATCCACCAACGGATTGCTCGACCCTTTGAGCATCTTCGTGGCCGAGCTGTTCGGAGGACTCTTTAGGTCTCTCGCGAATTCCTGGATCTTCCCGGCGAGCTCGAGCCCGATCATGTCGAGCATCGTCTCCACTGGAACGTTTCCAGTGATGGCCTCGTCAATCAGTTGATCTGCTTTTATTCTCCAGTCCGCCTCATGCTCATTGAAGCCTGCACGAATGAAAGACCGCTCCGGAATCCGGATGACGGTCGTCGACTTCTTGAGATGGATTCCTTTGGCGGCGGATAGATAGGCCCTCATTTTGTCAGTGACCTTGATGTCGCAGCCGTACTCATGGACGTGGGCGATCATGCCGAGCTCTCCATCTTCCATCACACCCACCCGCAACGTTCGGCCGTCAATTGTTCTAGTGTGCTTGACGATGTCTTTCAGCAGGTCCTTGTTGCGATGTCTGACTTTAACGCCCATAACAACGCCCCACGTTAAAGAAACGGACCGCTGAATGATACGGTGCCCAATGTTGATGAGCGGCCGAATAAATTGCAGCCGAGTCTCCGCTGAACGACTGCGAGAGCCCTCCGATAGATTCAGCGGTCACGCCCTGGCGTCTGCTCACGGTCTGATTCGCCTCCACCCATTCAGAGATTCCTAGTTTCACGGCTGCAGGCAGGATGAGCTGTCCGCTCTCCGCGTCGACGAGTGTGAGGAAGTCGAGTTTGTCACAGTATTCTTGAGCGGCCAGAATACCGGACTCCAACAAGGGGGACAGTTTCACGTCCTTGCTCGTGTCTTCGTCCGGAATTTCTAGCAGCGCCTTTAATTCAGTGAGCGTCACTTCACTCACCCTCTAACAATGCATAGAGCACTTCTTTCGAATCGCGTGGGTTATGGTCGATGCCGTCATCCTTCAATCGTTCGACGATTTCCGCTTTCGTGATGTCGTCATAGGCAGGAAGTTCATCGCCCTCAAGTTCATCTTTGTCATTGACGATGCCATCAGGATTGAAGCCCGGCCCTTTGCCGTTATCGTCAACCGATTTCGACGCTTCGGGTTCGACTTTCTTGTACCCAAGTCCTTTGTAATAGACATCGAAAAGACGCCGCGATACTTCAAGCGCCTTCTTGCCTTCCTTTTTGATGATCACTAACTTTTTAGTTTCAGCCATGATTCAAAACCTCCTTATGGTGTCACATCCGGAGTCAATGCAGCGAACGCCTCGTCTTGCAAGACCATGAATGCGACGTACATCGTCACACGGAGAGCAGACATGTCACGCTCGAAGAGGTTGATCGCCACGTCGTTCTCATCGACGATTGTTGTGAGTGTCGCATCTTCCGAAATCTTGTATGTCATTCCTTGTGGGATACCGAATCGAGCCATGTCCCAGTCACCGGCCAACGCGACTGCTTTCGTCTTGTCGAACGATTTACCAGAAGCGTATGAGATTGGAAGTCCGAGGATGTCGTCCGGAGCAGTACCATCTCCTTTGACGTAAATCGGACGGCCAGTGTTGTCGAGCTCGCCACGGAATTTCTGTTTCATCGAGCGGACAGTGACGATTCCGTCTGGATCAATCTCATTGTCCTCGATGAGCCCGAGCAATCCGTTCAATTGACCATAGAGCGCTTCGGCGTCATCAGCCGCGACCGCATTGCCTGCTGTTGTAGCAGCAGCGAGGATGCTGTGCTCTGCAGCATACGGCGAGTTCGTACCGAAGAGAGTCGCTTGGTCAAATTTCGTGTAGAAAGCCTCGGCAATCTTTGGACGCATCATTTGGAAGAACTGCGGCACGTTGTAAGCGAGGAACTCGTTCGATACCGGAAGGATGACGGCGAGTTTCTTCGCAACGAGTTTAGCTGTGACCCAAGTCGGTTTCGATGTTTCGATGCGTTCCGCTTCTCCGACCCAGTATGCGCCAGGACCTTCGGCGAGGTACGTAATTTCTTTCTCGAGTGTCGACATCTCTTCGAATTGAGCGAGCTGCATGACGGCCGAGTTCTGGACGACGTCTCCAATCATTTGGACCGAAGTCTCGACTGGGACGCTACCTGTGAGCGCGTCCGCCATTAATACGTTAGCTGGGTTGAATGTAGGCATTTAAGATGACCTTCTTTCGTTATTTTTTGATTTGTTTATTGAGGATTGTTTCCATGAGGGAAACCGATTGAGAGCCACCGCCGACATTCCCGTTTCCAGGATTGTATCCGGCGCCTTTGATTTTCTCTTCGACCTTCTTGGTGACGAGTCGGTTGACGATGTCGCTGACTGTCTTGATTCGTTCGTCTGTTGCTGCGTTGCGGGCTTCTTCGTCGTCGCCCTCGTTTACGATGACTAGGTCGAGCAATTCCGAATCAAGACCTTCCTTCGTCAACTGCTGAACCGCGTGGAACATGTTCTTTTGTGACAACAGTTCGCGCTGCCCCTGGATGAGTTTATCCTCGGCCTCTTGAGCGAGTTGTTCCTTGGACTTCCCTTGGTTCTTTAATTGATCAATCGTCGTCTGTAAGTCTTTCGTCTTCTTACCGTAATCGTTTCGGATCTGGTCTTGAGCGGATTTGAGCATTGCGTCGATCTGTGCCTGTTGCTCCGGTGTGAAAATTGGGGCTGTCACGCCTTGGCCACCTTGTGCCCCTTCTCCTGCGCCGCCCTCTCCTCCACCTTCTACGCCTTCAGCAAAGAATTGAATGTCGAGTGTGAGCGGGTACTTCGTTTTTTGTTTGAACATGTGAATGCCTCCATTATGCGTATCAATCACCGAGCCGATTAGGAGCCGGCATGCGTATCCACCTCGTATCGCATCAATCGAGCCGCGTATGATTTTTTAAGCTGATTTGAGTCTTTCCTTGCGCCATTGCTCGTAAGTCATGTCAGCAAGCTCGGCATGGGCCTTCTTGTCGACACGTTCGACCGTGTAGGTCACGAAGCAGCGGCAATTTATATCATGAGCGGCGACACCGGATTGACCCGGCGTTTTCGCTTTCACTCCTCTTCCCAGTTCGAACAGTTCGTCCGACTGGACCATCTGACCGTCCATCTTGCGGTGGTTGGCCTTGCTCGTCTTCCGGACACGGCTGTCACGGGACGAGTTCCATTTCTTCATCATCACGACGCCCTGGCGAGTCGCCCGTTCGACCGCATCTGATTTCCCTTGCTCGACGACCCGGTGGACCTCTGTCCGAGAGACGCGGATCGCCTTCTTGTAATCGCCATCGAACACGGTTTTGAGTTCCTTGGCCATGCTCGAATAACTCGCCCCCCGAACGAGTGATTGCGTCACGGAGGTCCGGATTGTGGCAATGATTTCACGACGATTCTTTTCCAACGTCTCATTCAACGTCAGCCCCTTCACTGGATTGTTGACAGCCGCAAGGATTTGTTCCGTGGTCACGCTCGTGTAGTTCAGATACGACAGAGCAGCCGTCTCAATGGAGAAGGCCATGAACTCGTAGGAATAGCGGAACGCTTCGGAAAGGTACTTCAGCAACGCGTTCCGTCTCCGCTGTGTCAGCAGCTTCGATTGTGCCTCGATCTGTTTGATGAGCGAGTCAAGGCGGTTGAACTTGGCCATGTCTTCGTAAGTGATCTCGTCCTTCTCGAGACGTGCATATATCGTTGATACTTCTCCCAGAACACTCTTAATGATGTCCTGGTACATTCGCCTGGTCTCACGCTCAAAGACTCGCTGGCGACGAACCTGGACTTTCTCGATTGCCTTCTGTTTGTCATCAAACGACGGCATCGGTCTCACCCTCTATGGTTTCGGCTTCGTCTTTCAAATCGAGCGGCTCGATAGCGTCCAACTCTTCTTCCATGAGTGCCAGTTCATATTCCACATCGTCGACGAACGAAGCGAGAGAGAGTCGTGTCTGTTCCGACACGAGACCCTTCAATTTCTGTTGGATGTCCGCTTCGTTGAGAAGGTTCTGTGGGAAGTTCCGCTTGAACTCTGCGAACACCTTGTAAGGATTAACGATGAGGCTCTCGATCGCCCACTTGGTCGACATGATCTCGAACATCCGAGTATCCGCCGCCTTGAACTTCTGCTCAAAGCGAGCGGATTTCGTCTCGAGGCCGAACAGTTTGAACTTGAGCGACTCTCCGCTCTGGTTGCCACTGAATGCCTCGTCAGCAAGGTCCGGAGTACCGCTGAATCGATAGATGTTGTCATGGATCCGGTTGAGGTGGTTCTCGATTGCTCCGTCGTTGAGGTTCTTCTCAAGGAACCTCGCATCGACCCGCTCACCGCCCATCCCTGGAATACTGATCGCTCCGGTCTTCCGCATGTCATCGACGGCTGTCTGGTCCACCTGTGCGCCTAAGAACAACAGATAAGCCAAACGGAACGCCTCAATCTCACTGTTGACGTCCGATACGGTACGGTCGATGGCATCGATCAGGCCGAGTACCTTGTCTGGATCGCCCATGAGCTCGTCGTTATTTGGATAGCCGAACAGTGGACAGAGTCTGAACGCATGGATGTTGTCCTCGAGCAGAACCAACACATCCCCGTCTTGTTGGTACTTGTAACGGCGTAACCCGTCGTAGAAATGGATGATGTAGCGACCCTCCTGGCCGTAATAGCGGACGCCGTATCTCGTCTCGATGATATTGCCGTCCTCGTTGAGCAGGATGGCCTGGTGCCCTGGGATGTACATCATCCGTTCTCGTCCGGTCGTGTCGATGTAGAGCAGCCGAGCGGAATATCCGCCAATTGCACAATATTTTGTGGTCTCCATGTTCACGTCGGCGATACGATTGCCTTCTAGGAAGTCCTTGATGCGCTGCGAGGCAGGATTGAAGTTTTGTTCCTGTTTGTCGTAGGCATATGCTGCGGGTTTGCCGGCGAAATACCCAGTCTTGATGTCGACGATCTCCGAAAAATAGTCGTTGTTGATTCGGTTGTCGATTGTGACGTCTCGCTCGAACGAACGAGAGAAGACAGGGACGCCACTCGCATCGGTCTTGTACCGCTGATGGTTCATCAGCATTCGGTCCCGCTGCGGCTTGTGCTTCTCGATCAGTTTCAAGATGACCTTGCGACGATCTTCACCCTGGTCGAGCGCGATGATTTCGTCCGTATAGTCCGGAACCTCGAACGTGTAGCCCTGGGCCGAACGATGGGGAACGAAGTCGCCACCGGTTTCAAAATTATCTGGCATGTGCTTACCCCCTTACTTTTAGCGCTGCGGCTTGTGGTCTCATGTCCCGCTCCATTGCATAGCGGGTCGAGTCGATTGCGTGGTTATTCTTGTCCTCGAGCTTCGCCTTCGGATTTCCGTCTCGATCGGTCTGATAGTCGATGTCCTCGAACTCTTTTGCAGTCCTCGGTGTTCGCTCTGGGTCGATGATGATCTCGTCCAGGTCGTCTAGCCACTTCTCTCCGAACTCGACACTGTCCGGCCCTTTCTTTGCCCCAATGATGCGAGGGAGGCCAAGTGAGCGAAGGTCAGCAATTGATTTCGGCTCTGCAGAGTCCGCAATGATCTCGTGAGTTTGATAGCCCTTGGAGATAACCCATTCGGCCAGTTGACGATTCGAGAGCTTGACACCATAGAATTCGTCGATGAGGTAGAGGCGCCGCCTCGTCTTGTCATAGTGCCAACGGACAAACGCAAGCGGGTCCGTTGCATAACCGAAGTCGATGCCTTGGCGGATGTTGTCAAACTGATTGATCTCCTCATTCGTGATCTTTCGAAACGTAAGGTTATTGAACGGCACGACGCCGGACCCAATGGCCTCGCCGCCGTATTCCCACCGGTATCGCATGGGATTTCTCGCTTTCATCGTCTCCGCTTCCTCTATGAACTGCCGTGAAATGTACGGGTTATCGAGATAGGTGGAATGATGGACGAACGTGTTCGCTGGCATGAAGGCCGATTCGTATTTCTTGTTCACCCAGGACTGTTTGCGCTTAGGCGGGTTGTAACTGAAAAAGAATTTATAAAAAAGACCATCGTCCAATTCGCCACGAAGGATCGAGTTGGTGATGGTCGTAATTTCATCTTCTGTTTTAAATTCAGCTAGTTCTTCAATCCACACAAATGCAAATGGGAAATTAGATGCTTTTAACGATTTGATTCGCTCTGGCTCTTGAGCTCCACGTAACACCATGTAATTTCCGCGCGGCTTGTAGGTGATTTTCATCGGCGATTTATTCACCTTGAATAAATGACTCACCCCCGAAAGTTCGATAGCCCATTTCATTTGTTCAAAAATCGAAAGTTCAAGCGTATTGTCAATCTTC
Organism: Exiguobacterium sp. SH31; assembly: GCF_001816105.1. Classification (NCBI taxonomy): domain Bacteria; kingdom Bacillati; phylum Bacillota; class Bacilli; order Caryophanales; genus Exiguobacterium; species Exiguobacterium sp. SH31. The sequence continues at coordinate 1,649 of NZ_LYTG01000097.1, read as the reverse complement.
CGAATGCCAACAGCGTTGAGGGGATACCTCATTAGCAGCTGTGTCACAATGATCGCGATGTCCGATGATTTACCAGATCCACGGCCACCTTTCTCGATGACGTTCAAAATGTCCGGGTCGATTGCAGCCTTCCATGAAGAATGAAACGCCTTCGGGAGCAACTCGGACAGTCGGATTTGTTTGACCGTCACGAATCATCAACCCCAATGTCGTCCACAAACTCAACAGCTCCTGTATGTTGGACCTCTGTACGGTCTTTGAACATCGATAAATGACGTCCTAGCATCTCGATCGCCTTCATCTTGTCATGTAGTTTAACGCGCTTCATTCGTTTCTCTGATTCGCCACCATTCGGGAATACCTGAACACTCACGGTCTCTGAAACCTCGGAAAGAACCGCTCCGTCTACGTCCTCGGAATCATGTATTTCTACTCCGTGCTCTGTCCAATGGACAAAGTGCTTTAAGTCAGCGAATGCGATCTTGGCAAGCTCCTCGACGACACGATCCACTGTAACCTCTGTACGTTTCGCTCGCTCCTGCTGCAGTTCTGAAACCTTCGCTTGAATCTCAACTTTTTTCAGCAACTTGTTCCCAATCGCTCCCGCTGTCTTTTTGCTATATCCGGCTCGAATGGCCGCTTGTGTCGCATTCAGATCTGCTAGATACTCAAGACAAAAGCGTTCCTGCTTCTCGTTCAGTTTCCTCATGTCATCGATTCACCTCTTTCTATTTGCAACGTTAAAACCACTTCCGATGAAACGACAGGAGGATGGGGAGAGGTTTTTCGCCATCGGAAACGGTTTTAAAGCAACAAAAAAGACGCCCCAGAGGAGCGTCAAACTTAGCGCTGTCTACGTTGATGTACAGCTGTAAGAAAATCAAACATTACATTCTCGAAGAAAGATGAATCTAATAACACATCAGATTTGATGATATTCTCGTCATTCAATATTTGAGGTTTCAAAACAAAAGCATCTCCAAATGAGTTCAATGACAATAGATATTCTTCTTCTCCGTCAGTTTCGTTACCTGGTAAAACCCGAATCTTGAATAACAATGATCCAACTTTGCTTTGATCGACATAAATATAGTTATTCGAGTTAGATTGTCCCCTGTCGAGTAGTCTAACTATAAAACTTCTTCCATGCATTTCAGTCTCAACGACTAATTTATTATCAGAAAGAACAGCAAGCTCATCAAATCCTCTTCTCACTTCAGATAATAGTCGTCCCGCATTTGCAAAATATTCATAGGCCTTCACATTTTGATGTATAAGCTCCAATACTTTATCTAATTTTTCGGTTTTAGATAAATTCGAATTGTTTACTTCATTCATATTATCAACTCCTTCCATAAATAAATTTTCTCATGGAAAAAGAGGGATTACTAGTCTTTGGTAATTGTAATTTTCATTTGTAATGTATTTGGAAATATTGAAGACATCCACTCTTTCATCTTACTTGCGATTTCAAACTAATGCAGTACTATATCTCTCCTATGTCTCTCCTGTTTTTTTCCTGTTTATTTTTCACGGTAGTAATGTTTTGATTATGGCCAATCTTAAACTATTCGGTCTTTCTAATTTCTTCACGTATAATCTTTTGCATCCCTAATACATTTATTATAGATGCTATGAAAAACAAAACC
>NZ_LYTG01000096.1:0-7416 GCF_001816105.1 Exiguobacterium sp. SH31 | reverse complement strand
TCAATTTGCGCAATTACTAAAGATTCATTGTATTTTGAAACAAATAGTCCAAGTAAAGAACAAATCAAAGAAATAATAATTGAAATAAGACTGACTGAAACCGAAAAATAATACGGGGAAGTAAAACCTTGCTTCTCTAGTTTCATCATTATTTTTTGACTAGATAAACCAATAATTATCCCATAGGTAGTAAATGAAAATCCTCCAAACACCGAAGATAAAGTAATTATATCTTTATGAAAATCTTTTTTTAGATTTATTTTAAAAGTTTCTGGTTGAAACCAAATCCAAATTAATATCCCTACACTAATGGTTGCTAAAAATAGATTGAATTTATTTCGACTCAAAGTGACTTTAAATTTTTCCACTAATTAGCCTCCTTCTTACATTAGATTTCTTGCAATACCTCCACTAACCTAGTTCGGAAATATTCGAATAAAATATCACTATAAGCTCTCTCGGGATTAGCTCGTTGAAGTTGAAGTACTTCTTGGTAATCTATGTTACATATTCTTTTTAGATTAATGTGATCATCTAGAAATGAATATTCCTGCTTCGATCCACCTGCATCTTTAGCCCCTACATATGCTTTAGCATTTTGACGTCCTCGTAGAATATTTGCTAAAGAGGTAAGGAACCCTACTTTTTCTTCATAATCGACACCTTGTAATAATGAGGTATTCCGACCATTTGAAGCTAGTTTCACTACCAATTTAGTTTGGCCTTGATTTTGTATTTTTTCGACTTCTTCTCGACGTAAATTCACGTACTGGAAAAAACTATCTTGAGGAACTTCAATTTCATATTCTAAAGTTGCAATTACTTCTTTACGAGCAATAGATTCAATCACGGCTTGATTTGTCATCGCATTCATATTAATTTCGAAGTTCTCAAATCCACGTACTCTATAAAGTAATTTATTCATCTCTTCAATCATCGGTGCGCCTTGCTCTCTGAAAAAGGCACATATCATGGTATTCAAATCAAGGACAAAGAATGTTGTCGCTTCAATCTGTTCATCTTCTCTTCTAACTATCTCTCTACTACGTCTGGTTCTACGATTTCTTAGTTGAAGATAAGTATCTAGGTTTTTTCCTAAAAGTCCGAAAATATATCTTTCATCTTGCTGTATCACTTCCCAAAAAACCTCTCCATTTTCTGCTCTGTTCTCAAAAACGTGAATTGGATTTGTTCTGTACTCTGGATTTCCTAAATCTTGACCTTCTAATTCTTCAACAGCTCCTGCAGCGACCTCGTCCTCGAGAAATTCACGCTCTTGCGGTCGTGTACGAATAAATCTTTGCAACTCTGTTCTAGATCTTTCGATGGAAATTTCCCGCCTAGTATCATCCTCGAAATTGAACATTCTTAATCTATAAAAATAAACTGTCTTCGCCATTGTAATCCCCCTTAATACAATACTTTTCAAGGATTATCGTATTACAATCAAGCAGAGATTAACCTTTTAATAAAGTACAATTTTAATTATTTTCGTGCGTCAAAATTCGACAAAACCTTTATAGCATCCTCTCATGTGCTTTGCATTATTCTATTGATTTACTCAAACCAAAGCCTAAACACATCAGCAATCTGCCCACGAAGTCCATCCAGCGCTTTGTAGTACCGATCATTCCCCCATCCCAGCTCATCCCGCACATGGATATCCTTGCGACGACGTCTTTTGTATTTATGATTCCAAACGTCCAATTCATCCTCAGCTAAGTAAGTTCGAATCGAGTTCATTTTGTTGAGCTCATTTTTAAGCACAACTAGTTCGCGTTGTGCTTCAACGACCATCTGATCATAGTGCTGCTGTTCTTTTAAGCGATGCGGATGACTCATCGACTCACTGGCAGCATAGTTGACAGTCAGAGAGGACCGAAGACTTATCTCCGGTCCACCATTGATGATTTCCTCTGTCTGTTGAATCAGCAGAGGTAGTCTGAAATATCGATGAAGCAATTCGTCGACTTGTCTGCGTAATCGCTTATCATCTTTGACTCGCGTTTCAATCCATTTGAGTTGGTTCAATCTGCTTCACCACCCTGTATGTTTTACTGATCCGTACTCATCTGACTTGCAAAGAACAATTCGGGTTCATCTTCGAGACTGTGATCGTGATGGCCGAGAAGGTTGAAGCAGTCCCGGCACAAATCCTCGACCTCGTCAAAAATGTTTGGCTGCTGTAGCTCTGCCGTCTTTCCGCATTTGCATTTCATCGTTTAGTCTCCTCGTCACAAATCGCGACACTTGGTTTCATTCCGTAGATTTTTGATTCCTTTGATACATCTTCGATTCGTTCATCTTTCTTTTCCCCTTCCAGTTTTGGATTCAAAGTTGACAACCGCAAGGCGACGTCTTTGGGCTGATCAAAGACGACTCGCCGGATGCGATAATATATCAAGTCAATAACCTGGGCTTTCATACTTAGTGACCTTCAGCATTTCGCCGCCTTTCTGTTGAATGAATTGTTCACACTCTTCTTTTGAACGTTTCCATGTCACTATCTTTTCGTGACGCCCGTCCTTGACGTAATAGATTCGGACGAACATTAGCCTCTATCCTCGTGCAACTTGACGAAGGAACGGCTACACAACGATTCGATCTGTTCTATCGTCATCATCTTGACGAGCCGATCCAGTGGATGAAAATATGTCGCGCGAGGAATGACTTCGTAGTAGCCGTTCTTGAAATCGATACCGCTTGCGACAGGGTGTCCCTTATACATGAAGGTGACTCGGTTTTTGAGTCTCTTATTAGGGATGATTTGAATCATTCCGACCTCTCTTCCAAGACCTGCAACATCACGCGAGTCGTAGCTAACTCGGCCATGATGGCACGTGTGGGTGAACTTTCTGCGTTCCGTACAATCATTTCGATATGATTGATTGCGTTTGTTAGAACGTCAAACTCCCTTTCTTTCAACTGCAACAGTTGCAACGCGTCAAGCAACATTTCGTTCTCCGTTTCAAGGTGTCTAATCCGCTCTTGGACATCCATCAATTCATCCTCCGTTTATCGTGAATAGTCCGGGCTATGTATCCCAGACAGATGATGATTCCGGCTATCGCAAACTCCGTTTCTGAATCAATCATCTTTCAAGCTCCTGTATATGTTCGTATGACCAGACGACAATCGTGAGAAGGGAAACGGCAGGGACTGCGACGATAGCAATCGCTGCCATGATTCCAAGCCCCGTCATGCGACTCGGTCCTCTTCTAATTTCTTCAGCAGTTCGTCAAATCGACGCTCTGCCTCTGCAATCTTCTCTGGGTCTGTTTCAATCACCGGCTTATAAGCCCAGCAGTTGCCTTCTTCCGTATATTTAAAAGGGTTCATCTCGTTCACTCCTTCATTCAAATAAGAGACTGGATAGGTCTTCATTTTCAGACTTGGCAAGCTTCAGCCGCGCGCTTTCTTCAGGCATCGCAATCGAAAATGACATCTTCGTAATCCTAGACTGGATTCGTCCATCGTCCATTTGGAACTTCTGGCCAAGTTCCTCGACTGGGATGTTTGACGTGAAGATGGTAGGTAGTTCTTTCGTCATGCGATGATTCAGCAAACGGTATAGTATCTGATTGACAAAGGTGCTGTCGCTCTCGACACCCAAGTCATCCAAGATGAGTACGTCGGCATTTTTCACAGCGTCTGTGACATCCTTTGTTTTCAATTTGCTGTCATTGTCGAACGTCTCCTTGATCTGTTCAATCAAATCAATCAGTACCGCATATCTGACGTCAATTTGTTCGCCGCGCTCCGCATGGATTTGAATCAATGCATTTGCAATCGATGCACCAAGTCGCGTTTTTCCGCTCCCTTTTGTCCGGCTCCAGAAGTACAGCCCCTTTCCGCTGAACTCAACCTTGATTCGGTCAAAGTTACGAACAAAGTTGGCAGCTGCTTGCTTGGCTCGAGAAGCAATGGCTTTCGCCTCATCATGTTCGTAGATATTCACATCGAAGCTTCTCAGGGTCAGTCCACGAAACTCCTCCGGGATCCCTGCAATCCGCGCCCGATTCTTGAGACGCAATTGAGGCAAACACTTACACGCTTTTTGATATTCATATGGTGGATAGATCGGAAGGCGTTTTCCCTGCATTCGACGTTCCGTACTATCTTGCAATTGGCGTTCATGTTCTTCCTGGTCGTAAGCCAAGACATGTCCCGTCCCATCGCACGTCCCAAATAGACACTGTTCAGAAATCGAGTTCTGTATCGTCAAACTCTTTCCATTCTCCTTTAGCACGGAGTTCGGCTTCTCGCTCTGCGAGATAGTCGCGTGGAGTTTCGCTTTGGCTTCCACTTTCATGAGTAGTTCGTCCATTCTGTCGGCCACTCGTTGCATGGTTGTTTGCCCCTTTCTTTCGCAGCACTTCGAAGTCTGCCAAAGTTTTGACGCCTTGCTGATCTCTCAGGTTTGCCAAGATGCCAGATGCGTAGTCCCACTTCTTCCCACGCTCGATTGCAATATCGATAGCTCGAACAATTAGGTCTGGTTCCATACCTTGCTCGAGGAACTTATCAATGGCTCTTGACACAAGTGATGGGATATTCCCGTAATTATTTTGATAATGCTCGACAATGATTTTCTGACTATTACCGGTAGTATTAGTTGAATCATTCTTAGTTAAATTATTATTAATTAAGTCATTATTAGTAGGTGCAGGTTTTCTACTGTAGTTTTTCTGCTGTAGGTTTTCTACTGTAGAAAATCTACACTGGATAGGTATCTCGTGAATGGTGATATCATAATGACCCAAGCGTCCTTTTTCATCACGAGTTCGTTCTTTAGTTAGATAACCATGCGTTTCTAATTCGTCCAACGCTGTCTCAATAGATACTCGACCGTCTTTAAAATGACGAAGAAGCTCTTTTTGATAAATGACCCAGTCATCTGGAAGGCTCAAAATATAAGCGAGTACACCTTTTGCTTTTGCAGATAACTCAGGGTTCTGTAAGAACCCCTTGTCCATCATCACGAAGTTACTTTCTTTTCTGACTCGATTAATTCGTCCGTGTCCCATCATCTACACCTCACAAGAACGGATCTTCGTCAGCTTTTGATTTAGACTCTTCTGGCTGGACATCGACGATTGTCGGTTCAGTTCCGTTATCGACGAATGAAGTATCAATGACGGCTTGACTAGTTACGGCTGACTGACGTACTCGAGATACGCTGTTATCCGCATTAATGAGCTCACCAAGATGCTGCACCTCTCCATTTTCCTTTTCAATAGACAAAGGGGCTGTTTTTAACAGACGAATAATGACGGTCTTTTTGGCCATCTCGACAAAGTGATCTTTCCACGGCCCCACGACTGCACCGTTGTACTTGGATTTGGTGAACCGGTCACGGTGATTCTCGATCTGCTCTCGAGTCATGACGACGAAGTCATTCCCGCCATCTTTGAGGTGATAGACGGCATATACATGAGTGACCTTATCCGGGTCTGATTCTCCGCAAGGGACGTGATGCAAATCTTTGTTGAGCCCATATGCATATTCGAACTCGTCGCCTTCATACACTTCATGTGCATACAGTTGCTTCAACTCGCCAGAGCGACGCGCCAAGTCAATCGCTCCTTTGAAGCCCAGTTGAAATTGCGCCTCCATTTGCTTCGTTTTTCCGTTATAGAACGGCAAGATATAGGCGTGTCCAATGAGGTTCGGTTCGACTCCTAGCGCCGCACAGTTGACGATTGCGCCGACTAGGGTCATCTCGTCACATTCGAATAGCTTTGGGTTCCGAGTTGCGGCGCTGATTGTTAGACGTGCCAATCGCTCTGGTGTTACATGCTTTGGAACAAGCGACTGGATCGCCTTATAGTTGTCGTTGATGAGCGATTTAAGTCTTCGTTCGTTATCCCCTGCTTGCGCCGGCGCCTGTGCACTTCGATTCGCCAACTGATTCTTTACGTCTGCTGTTTTTGCCATGATTATTTAGCCTCCTTGATTGCAAATCGTCTTGTTGGTTTTCCGATTTTGATGCATTGCGTGTAGATTTCCGGATGCTCGAGTTTCAGTTTTTTCGAGTCGATGGTTTCGCGTGCTTTGACCGTCTTCCATTCGACAAAATGATTCTGAGCGATACCGACTTCCGCTTCACCAATCAACGCCTTGAGTTTGTTTTCTGCTTCCGTCTTTTGGACTTTCAGTTCTTCCAATCGTTCGCTTGTTTCTTGATACTGTTTAATCAAATCTTCTGCTTCATCTGGAAGCTCTGTCTCTGAACCTTGTTCTGCTGTCGGGAACATCCGGCCGAGTAGATCACTCGATGCTTTCGAACCATCGTAGGCGGGTGGCACTCTCTTGAGCACATGGTTGTTCCAAAAGTCAGACGCAATCTCGATGATGAACTGAATCATTTCTTCGTCTCGTTCGATACGTTTGTAGATAAACTTTTGACCACCCACAAGAACCGCAATCCATGCTGCTTCATATCCAGTGACCGCGAGATAATGCATAACTTGTATGATGTATTCTGCGGGTATCTCGTCTGCCTCCCATTCCTTCAAACGATAGGCAGAAGACGTCTTGCACTCGAGTATCTCTTTCTTACCGACCAAAACCCGGTCGAGGTTCGCAATCATATAGGGATGGTTTGGGTGTGCAAGCATTCGGTTGTCCCGACGTACCTTATGACCTGTCTGAGACTGAAACTCTTTTGCGACAACGTCTTCCAGAACGTTGCCCCAATAAGCAGCCTCCCCTGCGACGTCTTCAATCTCAGTTTCTCCGACCTTATCTAGATAGACGCTCATCGCTGATTTGTATTTGTTTAATCCTGCGATGGCAGAGATGTCTGAGCCGCCGATGCCATTACGACGCATCTCTAACCATTCATCACGACTCATCCCGCTCACGTTCGCCAGTGCAATCACGTTATTCATTTGGTATCCTCCTCGATTTTCCGAATGTACTCTTGCTCTTCCTCCCACGACATGAACTCGTCATGTTCACGGTCTGTTTGATAGACACGAATGCTATTTTTTCTCATTTCGATCCGCTCCTTTTCAGTTCGGTATTGTCGTGGAATTTCAAACAGTCTTCTTACTTTCAAGAGATACAGTCCTTCTGAGCGCTCTCGTGTGGTAGCCAAAGTGACAAGTGCATATTCGACGGCTGCCAACCAATCAACAAATTTGTATCTACGATTGAACTCCACATGAGAGAGCGTCAATGCGTCCGTGCAAAACGCCTCTTCATTTTTCAGTTCATCCATGCACGTGGTATACTGTCTCCATAAGATATAGTTACGTGCTTGATCTTCATCAAGGACAATTAGGCTGACCAAATAGTCCAGTCCTTCGCGACCTTGACTCAGACGTTCTTCTACGATGCCACGTAGTGCGTTCTCTAAAAGTTCATTCACAGCTATATCACTTCTTTCTGGACCGGCTCCGCATGGCCGGT